>NZ_JBQEMS010000002.1:343039-442748 GCF_052044265.1 Sinorhizobium sp. 22678
CCGCGGTGAGCGGCATCGGAGTGGCGGTCCTTCCCGATTTCATCGCCCGGCCGAAGATCGCTTCCGGCGAGCTCGTGACGTTCTTCGACGATTTCCTGCCCAAGGATCGCGGCATCTACGCCATCTATCCGCATCGTCGTTACCTCCCGACCAAGGTTCGCACCTTCGTCGACTTCCTCCACAGCTGGTTCCGCAGCACGCGCTGATGCGACTGCGATCCTTCCTCACGCGTTGGAACGACGCGCTGCAAGTCCCAATTCCGTCTCATTTACGGTACATTCGGGGACGATTCGCGCGGCCCCGGCCGAAAGGATTCCCATTCCCATGAAAATACAAAGCCTCGTCATGGCCGGCCTTGCGACGCTCCTCGCGCCCACGCTCGCCTTCGCCCACCCGCATATATTCGCGGAAGCCCGCCTCGAGATCGTCTCGGACGACACGGGCGGGATCGGCGAGTTGAGGAATGTCTGGCGGTTCGACGAGCTGTTTTCGGCAAGCGTCGTTCTCGACTTCGACAAGAACGCGAACGCCACGCTCGACCCGGATGAACTGAAGGAAGTCGGCCAGACGGTGCTCGAGTCGCTGGCGGAGTACAACTATTACACGTCGATTTCCGACAACGGCAAATCCGTGAAGGTCAGCAGACCCGACAGCATCACCGTCGATTACAAGGATAACCAGCTCCTGATGATGTTTGCGGTCAAGCCTGCCGAGACCATGCCGCTTAAGGGCAAGCTTTCCTTCGGCGTCTACGACCCGACCATGTATACCGCCATGGATTTCCCGACCGACGAGGACCTCTCCGTCGTCGGCGAAAAGATCGAGGCCTGCCAACATCAGGTGGTGCGGCCCGATCCCGACGAAGTGCTGGCGGAGAACAAGGACACGCTGACCGACGCCTTCTGGAACGATCCGACCGGGACCGACAGGTCGAAGCTTTTTGCAACCAGGATCGAGATCACATGCTGAATGCCCGCGACGCCGGCCGCCTGATAGCGGCCGCCTTCCTGTTGACGGTCTTTTCCGCAACCGTCGCCGCCGCACAGTCGCCTCTCGGCATCGGCACGGCCGAGCCCTCCATCCGGACGACAGGCTTTCTTGGCGGTTTCTTTTCCTGGGTGAACATGGAGCAGCAGGGCTTCTACCGAATGCTGACCGACGCGCTCAAGGACATGCGCGAGAACCCGTGGCAGCTCTGGTCCTTGATCGGCCTTTCCTTCACCTATGGTGTCTTCCACGCCGCCGGTCCGGGCCACGGCAAGGCAGTCATCTCCTCCTACATGATCGCCAATGAGACGGAACTGAAGAGGGGCGTGCTGCTTTCCTTCCTCTCCTCGATCCTGCAGGGCGTCGTTGCCATCCTCCTGATCGGCGCCGTCTATCTCGTGCTGCGCGGCTCCTCGATCAGCATGACGAACGCCACCCGTGCACTCGAAATCGCGAGCTATGCGCTGATCGCTGCCTTCGGCGGTTGGCTGGTCTTCCGCAAGCTGCGATCGATGCTGCGTCCGGCCCCTGCCCCTGCCACGATGCATGCCGATGACGTTCATGGCCACAGCCACGAGCATCATCATCATCATCATCATCATCATCATCACGATCACCACCACGCGCATGGGCCTGTCGAGGTCTGCGCCACCTGCGGCCACGCCCACGCACCCGATCCGGCGCTCCTGAAGGGCGACCGCTTCGCGCTCAGCGAAGCCTGGTCGGCGATTGTCGCAGTCGGCTTGCGGCCTTGCTCCGGCGCACTGATCGTGCTGTCCTTCGCCCTCCTGAACGGGCTCTATCTCGGCGGCGTGCTTTCGGTCTTCGCCATGTCGATTGGTACGGCAATCACCGTTTCGATCCTGGCGACCATGGCCGTCACGGCCAAGGGCATTGCCGTGCGCTATGCCTCCAGCGATTCGGCTGCGGCGCGTATCTCGAACGCCATCGAGATCGCCGGTGCTTTGCTTGTCCTGCTGCTCGGGCTAGTGCTTCTGGGCGCGTCACTGCAGAGCTGAGGCGCGCCGTCAGCGCATGCGGGCGCGTCGATCGCGAGAATTACAGTCCCTTCCGGCGCTGATGGCGGGCGCGCAGCCAGAAGATCAGGAAGAAGCCTATCACGAATAGGCAGCCGACCGCGGCCGCAAGCCATGGGGATATGTCGCCGAGCCTCACCATGATCGACGGCAACGCGAAGAAGCCGATCCCGACCACCAGCAGAATGATGGCTGCCGCGACGGCGGGCGATTTCTCCTTCTCGGGCGTGCTCACCTTCGCTCCTCCCCAGCGCCAAGCGTTGCGCGGATATCCTCGAGGCGCTGCTTCTGGCGCCCATCGCGTTCGAAATTGTCGGGCGAAAGCCAGTGCTCGAAAGCGGCCTTGATGAGCGGCCATTCGCGATCGATCATCGAGAACCAGGCCGTATCGCGATTGGCGCGCTTCGAAACCATGTGCTGACGGAAAATGCCCTCGAAGGTGAAGCCGAGGCGCGTCGCAGTGGTGCGGCTCGCCTGATTTTCGCTGTGGCACTTCCATTCGTAACGCCTATAGCCGAGGTCCTCGAACACGTGCCTCGCCATGAGATAGTGCGCTTCCGTCGAAAGCGGCGACCGCGCCATGGCGGCCCCGTGCGCGACGCCGCCGACCTCGACGACGCCGTTGGCGGGATCGGCGCGCATGTAGTTTGCCATGCCGACGACCTTGCCGCTCGCCTGTTCGCGAAAGACTTCGGTCACCCAGCCCGACTTCTGCTGGACCGCGGAAAGCCAGGCGTCGAAATCCTCTATGCTCGAAAAATCGTCCTGGGAGAAATATCTGAGCAGAGGGTTGATGGCCATGCCGCCGAAGGCATCGTTCCAGAGAGCATTCAGATGCTTCGTCCGGTCATAGGGCTCGACGATAACGTATCGTCCCTCGATGAGCACCGGTTTCGGCGCCGGGCATCCCTTCCAGTCGGCAAGGTCACGCATCAACTGCTCCCGCGTTTGCATTCGTGTTTGGCAATAGGACAGACGCGGGGCGGTGACAAATTCAAACTCGTGATGCGACCCATGAGCGGAACGGATCGGCGCCCGCCTTGAATCCGTTCAAGCCGGAATCTTTGCCGCAGAAACCGTCGCCTCTATGTGGTCGACGAGCGCATCGGCCAGGCCGAGCCGTCCGGCAAGCAGGTCGAGATAGCCGCGCTCGGCCCGGCCGTCCGGCTCGATCGCGAGACGGGATGCCGTATAGATCTCCACCCGCTCCTCCTCCGTCTTCCCGGCGGAGATGATGGCGTCGAGATCGATCGGATTGACGAGTTCCGCCTCCAGGAAGGCCGCCGCATCCGCTGAAAGTCCCGAAACGGACAGCTTGTCCATGATGCGGCCGCGCTCGGCGCCGTCGATATGGCCATCCGCGCGCGCAGCGGCGATCATGGCGCGCACCAGCACGAGCGCGAAGTCGTCGCTCAGCGCTTCCGGCGCGGCGAAGCCGGAGTCGGCGGGAGGCGCGGGCAACTGGGCCGGTGCGCGTGGTGCGGGCTCGGCCACCGGCTCCTTGCCGGACTGGTAGTTCTTGTAGGCCTGGTAGCCAAGGCCGGCGATGGCGGCGAGTCCGCCGAGGACGGCGGCATTTCCGGCCAGCTTGCGTCCGGATTTCGTGCCGAGCAGAACCGCGGCGATCGCGCCGGTGGCAAGCGGATTGTCCTTCGCGACTTTGGTCACCTGATCCGCCCGGCCGCGGACAGACCCTCCGGCGCCGGGCACCTGCGATCCCAGGAACTGATCCAGCAATTTCTTCGCGTCGAACATCAGGCTTGCTCCTTTTCGGTCCATGCGCGGTGGCGAGCATGAACGCCCCACCCCGCTCCGTCGTTGGCCGATTGAGACATAGGAACGTTGCCGCGGAAATACAAACCGGCGTGAAGAATGAAATGGCCGGACGACTGCCGGCCCTCCTCCATCACGTGCCGTCTGGGATCAGCCCTTGAGCGCGAAGGCCTCGGCCGCAAGCTTGGTGATGCCGGCCCAGTCGCCCCTGGCGACCAGGTCCTTCGGCGCCACCCAGGAGCCGCCGACGCAAACGACGTTGGGAAGCGACAGGTAGTCGCGCGCATTGGCAAGCGAAATGCCGCCGGTCGGGCAGAACAGGGTGCCCGCGAGCGGCGATGAGAGCGACTTCAGATAGGCGGCGCCTCCGGCCTGCTCGGCCGGGAAGAACTTCATCACCCCGTAGCCTTCTTCGCGCAGCCCCATGACCTCGCTCGCCGTCGCCGCACCCGGAAGCAGCGGCACCTCGTGATCGTTGGCGACGTCGATCAGTTCCTGCGTCGTGCCGGGGCTGACGATGAACTGCGATCCGGCCGCGACGGCCTCTTCGAACTGGGCGGCATTGAGGATGGTGCCGGCACCGGCAACGGCGCCCTCCACCTCATCCGCGACCGCACGGATCGCTTCCAGTGCGGCCGGCGTGCGCAAGGTGATCTCGATCGCCTTGAGGCCGCCGGCGACCAGCGCCCGCGCGAGCGGTACCGCCGACGCCGCATCGTCGATCACCAAGACGGGAACCACCGGCTGCAGCTTGAGGATTGAGAGAAGCTTGTCCGTTTTCGCGCTCATGCCGATCGTCCTTTTAAAACGATTGAATAATGCCCCTCGCATAGCGTGCCAGTCTGCGGTTGTCGAGCCCGGCAGATCGGGGCGCGGAAAACTATTCGCGCTGTACCGCCCGCTTCCGCGCTAACTTGTCAGGACCGGTCACGTTCACGATTTCAGGTCGATCCGATCTAAAATCATCGTGATCGAAGGGACAAGACTTGAGCGACATCGATTAAACGGTAGTCTGTGCCGGCCGACATCTCGAAATGGCAGGAGATCCATGGCAAAGGAGATTGAGCGCAAGTTTCTTGTCGCCACCGACGGCTGGCGGCAACACGCGGACAAGGGCATCAGGCTACGTCAGGCCTACATCGTCACCATGGAAGACCGCTCCGTACGCGTGCGCATTCACGGCAACAAGCGGGCACGCCTGACCATCAAGATCGGCAAATCGGCCCTCGTCCGCAACGAGTACGAATACGATCTCCCCATGCACGACGCGCGGGAATTATTGACCCAGGCAATCGGCATCGTCATCGAGAAACGGCGTTTCCGGATACCGCACAAGGGTTTCACCTGGGAGGTCGACGTCTATGAGGGCGCGCTCGAAGGGCTCACCGTCGCCGAAGTCGAAATGAAGCGGGAAACGGACCTGCCCAACCTGCCGGCCTGGCTGGGGCGCGAGATCACCGGCGATCGCCGCTACTCCAATCAGGCGCTTGCCACCGAAGGACTGCTGGAAGCGCAAACATGACCTTTGCCTTCCATCCGAAGCGCCCCTTTACAGAGGACTTCCGCGCCGTCGGAGGGGAACAGATCGAACGCGCGATTGCGATGCTCGAGGTTCAACCCGAAGGCGTGCATGAAGCGATTCACGATGCGCGCAAGAGCTTCAAGCGCCTGCGCTCGCTCTATCGCCTCGTGGTCGCGGATGCGCCACTCTTCCAGAGGCAGGAAAACGCACGCTTCCGCGCCATGGCACGCAATCTCTCGACATTCCGCGACGCTGCAGCGCTTGTCGAGAATGCCGGCTATCTGCGCCAGCACGCGGCGAGCGAGGAGCAGCAGCTGGCCCTCGACAAGGTCTGCTCGATCCTCGCAAGCCGGCGCGACCGGATTGCCGAAGAACGAGGCGATCTCGACCGGAAGATCGAAGAAACCATCGTCAATTGCCGAAAGGCGCACGCTGCACTCGCTCATGTTTCCTTCCATGACGGCAGGCGGAAATCCGCCCGGCGCCTCGCAAAGGGCTGGCGGCAGACATTGCGGCGCGCCGCACGCGCCAGGGCAGCCTGTGCGGCCAGCACCGATACGGCGCTGTTTCACGACTTGCGCAAAAGCGCACAGGATTACCGGATTCAGCTTGCCCTGCTTCGCGAGGCGTGGCCATCGGGGATGCGGGCAAAGAGAACGGAGGCCAGCGACCTGGTCGACGTGCTCGGCCATCTGAATGACATCGCCGAACTGATGTCGCTCGTCGACGAGCGGCCCGACCTTGCCGGCAACAGCAGGGAACATCTTCTTTCGAATGTCGCGGCAAGGCAGGACGCGCTGAGGCGTGAGGCCTTGAAGCGCGCTGATGCGGTCTTTCTCGACCGGCCGCGGAGGGAGAGCCGAACCCTCGAACTGCTCTGGCTCGAAGCCGGGAGGTAGAACGCTTCCCGAAAGCCGGGCTCAGGCGTGATTCGCCGCAATTGCACTTGGCGCCCGAAAGCTGTATTTGCGTGCCGCATGACCGACATGCTCACGACATCGCGCCGCCCGGAGACGCCGGGCCAGTTTCTGGTGGCCGCCCTCTACCATTTCGTATCCTTTCCGCGCTTCGCCGGTTTCCGCGAGCCGCTGCAGGCGATCTGCGACGCCAATGGGGTGAAGGGAACGCTGCTTCTTGCGCATGAGGGCATCAACGGGACGATCGCCGGCACCGAGGAAGGCATTGCGGCGGTCCTGGCCTGTCTGCGCGCGCAGCCGGAATTCGCCGGCCTGGTACACAAGGAGAGCCGGGCCTCGGCCATGCCCTTCCTGCGCATGAAGGTGCGTCTGAAGAAGGAGATCGTCACCATGGGCGTCGAAAACATCGACCCCAAAAAGGTGGTCGGCACCTATGTGGAGCCGAAGGACTGGAATGCGCTGATCTCCGATCCGGAAACGCTGGTCATCGACACGCGCAACGACTATGAAACGGCCATCGGCCTCTTCCAGGGAGCCGTCGACCCCAAGACCAAGACGTTCCGGGAATTTCCCGAATGGGTGCGCAACAATAGCGGCCTGCACAACAAGCCGAAGATCGCCATGTACTGCACCGGCGGTATCCGCTGCGAGAAGGCGACCGCCTTCATGAAAGAGCAGGGCTTCGAGGAGGTCTATCACCTCAAGGGAGGCATCCTCAAATATCTCGAGGAAATACCGCCGGAAGAGAGCCTCTGGGAAGGCGCCTGCTTCGTCTTCGACGAGCGCGTGTCCGTAACGCACGGGCTGCAGGAGGGCGAGCACACGCTCTGCCATGCCTGCCGCCAGCCGCTGACGCCCGAGGACCTCCAGTCGCATCTTCACGAGGAAGGCGTCTCCTGCGTTCACTGCCACGACACCCGCACCGAAGAGGATCGCGAGCGTTACCGCCAGAGGCAGAGGCAGATCATGCTTGCGAAGAAGCGCGGCGCGCGGCATCTCGGAAGCTAGAGCACTTCCAGGAAAAGTGCGTAACGGTCCGGGAGTGCGTTGGACCAAATGGTCAGAGCATTTCAGTGTTTCCATGAAACGTTGAACTGCTCCAGTCCAATCGACTCACCCGGTCGATGCCCCTCATCCGCCTGCCGGCACCTTCTCCCCGCGGGCGGGAAGAAGGGACCCGTGGCAAGCGCCTCCACTGCCATTAACACCGGCTTTCGCGGGGCATGTACCCGCTTCCCGCCGGTGCGATCTTCACCAGCTCGGGATAAGCGCACCTTTGAAGTGCTCTACGATGAAAGCCTTGATCTTGTCGTCGTGGTAGGATTCCACGAGCGTCTTCACCCAGGGCGCATCCTTGTCTGCGCTACGCACCGCAATGACGTTGGCGTAGGGGGACTTCTCGCTTTCGATGGCGATGGCGTCTTCCTTCGGGTGGAGATCGGCCTCGAGCGCGTAATTGGTGTTGATCACGGCCGCGTCGACATCGGCCAGCGAGCGCGGCAGCTGCGCCGCATCGAGCTCCGCGAACTCGATGTTCTTCGGATTTTCCGTCACGTCGGCCGGGGTGACCTTCAGCCCGGCATCCGGATTGACCTTGATGAGGCCCTTCGATGCGAGAACCAGGAGCGCGCGGCCGCCATTTGTCGGATCGTTCGGGATGGCGATCGTGGCGCCGTCCTCCAGCTCATCGAGGCTCTTCACCTTGTTCGAATAAACGCCCATCGGCGTGGTGATGGTCAGGCCCACGCTGACGATGTCGAAGCCACGATCGGCGATCTGGTTGTCGAGATAGGGCTGGTGCTGGAAGGAATTGGCATTGAGATCTCCGTCGGCGAGCGCCTGGTTCGGAACCACGTAGTCGGAGAATTCGAGGATTTCGATGTCGAGGCCCTTGGGGGCGGCGACTTCCTTCACCTTCTCCATGATCTCGGCATGCTCGCCCGGGGTCACGCCGACCTTGATGGTCTCTGCAAGCGCCGAGCCGGTAGCCAGGGCGGCGAAGGCCGCCGCGAGAATGAGGTTTTTCATGGATGTCTCCTTGTTGCTGGTGGTGTGTTAGAAAGATCAGGTCTTGCGGCTGCGCTTGTCGAAGCGCCGCGCCATCCGGTCGCCGGCGCTCTGGACGAGCTGTACGAGTACGATAAGCACGACCACCACGACGAGCATCACGTCCGGCATGAAGCGCTGATAGCCGTAGCGGATGCCCAGATCGCCCAGACCGCCGCCGCCGACCGCGCCGACCATCGCCGAATAGCCGATAAGGCTGACGATCGTCATGGTGAGCGCCAGCGTCAGCGCCGGCCGCGATTCGGCGAGCAGGACCTTGAAGACGATCTGCATCGGGGTGGCGCCCATGGCGCGCGCCGCCTCGATCAGCCCCTTGTCGACGTCGCGGATCGCCGCCTCGACAAGGCGGGCCACGAAGGGAATGGTCGCAATCGTCAAGGGCACGATCGCCGCTTTGGTGCCGATGGAGGTACCGGTGATGAGGCGCGTCAACGGAATGATCGCCACGACGAGGATGATGAAGGGCGTCGACCGCGTCGCGTTCACCACAAGTCCCACCGCGCGGTTGAGATTGGGTGCGGGAAACAGCTCGCCCTTGCCGCTGGTCGCCAGAAAGATGCCGATCGGCAGCCCGATCAGCGAGCCCACGAGGCCGGCGATCGCCACCATGTACATCGTGTCGAGCGTGGCGCTGCCTATGCGAAGCAGAAGATCAGGCGACATAGCCGAGCACCTCCGTGACCAGTCCGTTTTCGGCAAAGAAGCGCTCCGCCTTGCCCGAGGTTTCGGCATCGGCGCCATAGGCGACGACGAGCGAGCCATAGGGCTTGCCGCCGATCTCGTCGATCGTGCCGGCGATGATGTTGACCTCGGCACCGACCGACTGGATGAGTTGCGAAATCAGCGGGCGCTCCGCCGCTTCCCCGAAAAAGGTGAGGCGCACCACGACGCGATCGCCGCTTGCCGCCGCCGGCTTCAGGCCTCTGGCAACGGCTTCCGGAAGTTTCGAACCCGCCAGACCGGAAAGCAGCGCGCGCGTCGTCTCGTGCCTGGAATGCGTGAAGACATCGAAAGTGTGCCCTCGCTCGACGATCTCGCCCTTGTCGATCACTGCCACGTCGGAGGTGATCGCTTTCACGACCTCCATCTCGTGAGTGATGAGCAGAACGGTAAGGCCCAGCTCCGCATTGATCCGTCTGAGCAATTCCAGGATCGACTGCGTCGTTTCCGGGTCCAGCGCCGAGGTCGCCTCGTCCGAAAGCAACAGCTTGGGTTCGGTCGCAAGCGCCCGGGCGATGCCGATGCGCTGCTTCTGGCCGCCCGACAGTTCCGCCGGATAGCGCCCGTGCTTGTCGGCAAGACCGACGAGTTCGAGAAGCGGGCGCACACGCTGCTCGATCGCGCGCCGATCCATGCCGGCGATTTCGAGCGGCAGCGCGACATTGCCGAAGACGGTGCGCGAGGAAAGCAGGTTGAAATGCTGGAAGATCATGCCGACGGAGCGGCGGAGATCGCGCAGGCCCGCCTCGTCCAGCGCACCCACATCGACGCCATCGACGAACACCTTGCCGCTCGAAGGCTTTTCGAGGCCGTTTACCAGCCGGATCAACGTCGATTTGCCGGCGCCGGAACGGCCGATGATACCGGTGATCGAGCCACGAGCGACCGTCAGGCTGACATTGTCGAGCGCAGTGAAGGCCGTATTTCCGCCGGAGGCGGCAAAGCGCTTGGACACGGCATCGAAGACGACCGCATCACCGGCCGATATCTCGGATCGAGGGAGTGTCATTGTCCGGTCGCCCCCGCAGGAGGGATCAAAACGATGGGAGGATACATGATGCTCTCGGATGTTCGAAACTCCGGTCCTAATAAATAGGGCCGGCACGGAAAAAATGTCGCCTCGTCAGACAAACATTCGACAAGACATTCGAAACGTGGAGCAACTCTCTATCATCGGCCAACCGGTCAGTTCAACGCCTCCCCGGCATGACTGCCATGCCGAGGAGCATGTGGATCTTATGGCGCGCGAGCGCGCCCTTTTACAGGTACGTTTTTCCGGAGCCCCAAAGCGCGACGCAAAAGTCTACTCTTTTTGTGCAGAACTGCCGTCCGCCCGCTCCGGCATCATCCCGGCTTGTGGTTGCCCCCCGGAAACCGTTCAGCCAGATCCTTATACCAGCGACCGCTTTTCTTGATCGTGCGGACCTGTGTCTCGTAATCGACGTGAACGATGCCGAAGCGCATCCGGTAGCCCTCCGCCCATTCGAAATTATCCATCAGGCTCCAGGCGAAATAGCCCCGCATCGGATAACCCTTGGCAATGAGATCGGCGGTGACGGCGAGGTGGTCCGAGATGTAATCGAGCCGAGGCTGATCGTCGACGGTACCCTTCTCGACGCCCATATTGTAGCAGGCGCCATTTTCGGTGATGTAGCAATCGGGGAGCCTGTAGCGCGCATTGAGCGTCTCCACCAGGCTGCCCAAAGCCGGCGCATAGACTTCCCAGCCAATATCGGTCTTCACGTCGCTGACAGGTTTGGCATTGACGGTCGCCGGATATTCGGCGCCTTTCGCGGAGTCTGCCGAAACGCGCATCGGCGTATAATAGTTGAGCCCCCACCAATCGAGCGGCTGGGCGATCGTTGCCATGTCGCCGTCCTCGATCGCCGGCATGCGCTTGCCGAGCGCGGAGAGGAAACCCTCCGGATACTCGCCCTTGAAGATCGGATCGAAGAAGACGCCGTTGTGGAAATCGAAGGCGCGCTCTGCAGCGGCCTTGTCCTCGGTGCTGTCGCTGCCGGGATAGACCGAATGGGCATTGATGACGATGCCGACCGGCAGCTCCGGCCGTTCCGAGCGGATCGCCGCAACCCCCAACCCATGGGCGAGATTGGTGAAGTGCAGTGCGGCAAGTGCTGCATCCATGTTGCGCTCGCCCGGTGCATGGACACCGTAGAGATGGCCGAGCCAGACGGAACACCACGGTTCGTTGAAGGTCGCGACCGCATCGAGACGATCGCCGAGACGCGCAATCACGGTCTTGGCGTAACGCTGATAGGCATAGGCGGTCGTGCGCGCCGTCCAACCACCGTCGCCCATCAGCGCCAGCGGCAGGTCCCAGTGATAGAGGGTTGCAAACGCCTTGATGCCACGCGCCTTCAGGCCGTCGACGAGGCGGTCGTAAAAGTCGAGCCCCTTCTCGTTGATCGGCCCCGTGCCCTCCGGTACGATCCGCGGCCAGGCGATCGAGAAGCGGTAGGCCTCGACGCCGAGGCCGCTGATGAGGTCCAGATCCTGCTCCAGCCGGTTGTAATGGTCGCAGGCGACGTCCCCGTTGTGGCGCCCGTAAACGCGCCCCGGCATATTGGAGAAGGCGTCCCAGATGGAGGCTTTGCGCCCGTCCGCCTTGCTGGCTCCCTCGATCTGGAAGGATGCGGTCGCAACGCCGAAGACAAAGTCGCCGGGAAAACGCTCTGCCAGTTTCTTGGCTTCGATCATCGTTTGAGCCTCATCGTCTGCGCAGCCGGACCGAAGGCATGGCTGCGTTCGGGTCAATGGTAAGGCGGGCCATGGAAGTCTCGCCCTCGTCTGTGGATGTGGCCTAAGGCCGCGGCGGCAAATGTCAATGAAAAAGGGCGAGGTATCCCCGCCCTTCTCTGGAACATCTCCATTTTCACCGGTCGCGGAAATGCTCCGGCTTGCATGGTTCAGAACTTGATCCAGGCGCCGTTGCGCTCCGAGGAACGCACGCAGGCATCGACGAAGGTCATGCCCTTCATGCCATCGTCTATCGTCGGATAGATGACGGAAGGATCCGCCTTCCCGCCGTTGCGCTTGGCATAGATCGCCCGTGCCGCTTCCGTATAGATATTGGCGAAGCCTTCAAGATAGCCCTCGGGGTGGCCGGACGGAATGCGCGATACGCGTGCCGCCGCCGGCGAAGCGCCGGCGCCGGCGCGCGTCAACAGACGCTTCGGCTCGCCGAAGGGCGTGTACCAGAGGTAGTTCGGGTCCTTCTGCGTCCATTCGAGACCGCCCTTGGTACCGTAGACGCGCACCATCAGGCCGTTCTCGTGGCCGGGCGCCACCTGGCTGCACCACAGCATCCCCTTGGCGCGCGTTCCGTCCTTTTCCCTGAAGCGCATCAGCACATGCGCATTGTCGTCGAGCTGTCGCCCGCCAACGAAGCTGTCGAGATCGGCGGAGAGCTCCTCGAGTTCGAGGCCGGAAACGAAGCAGCCGAGATTATAGGCATGCGTGCCGATGTCGCCGGTCGAGCCGCCGGCGCCGGAGCGCGCCGGATCGGTGCGCCAGGCGGCCTGCTTCTGACCGGACTGCTCGATATTCTCGGTCAGCCAGTCCTGCGGATATTCCATCTGAACGAGGCGGACGGCGCCGATGTCGCCATTTTCGACCATTTCGCGCGCCTGGCGCACCATCGGATAACCGGTATAGTTGTGCGTCAGCACGAAGAGCGCATCGCTTTCGTCGGCCGCCTTCTTGAGCTTCTTCGCATCGGCGAGCGTCGACGTCAGCGGCTTGTCGCAGATGACATGGATGCCGCGCTTCAGGAATTCCTTGGCAGCAGCATAGTGAACATGGTTCGGGGTGACGATCGCCACCGCCTCGATGCCGTTCTTCAGCTTCGCCTCACGGATCGCCATTTCCTTGAAATCCGAATAGACGCGCGATGGGTCGAGCCCGAGCTCGCGGCCCGAAGCCTCGGCCTTCTCCGGTGTCGACGAGAGCGCGCCGGCGACAAGCTCGTAGTGATCGTCGAGCCGGGCGGCGATCCGGTGCACCGCACCGATAAAGGCGCCCGAGCCCCCGCCCACCATTCCGAGCCGAATGCGCTTCTGACGCGTTTCCGTACTGCTTCCCTCGATAGCCATTCTGTTTCCTCTTCTGAAGTGTTTGGCGTGGAACTGCGCCTCATCCCGCTGCCGCGACCGTTTCCCCGCAGGCGGGGCGAAGAGACTCGTGGCGACGCCTCCTTTTGTCACGGCGGGACCGCAGGGCAAGTCCCCTCTCCCCGCTTGCGGGGAGAGGGTTCGGGTGAGGGGCAGACAGTGAGATCACGAACTAGATTCCCAGCATCCGCCGGTTCGCCGCCTCGTCGGTGCCGCTGTCGGCGAAATCGTCGAACGCCTTTTCGGTGACGCGGATGATATGCGCCTTCACGAACTCGGAGCCTTCGCGCGCGCCGTCTTCCGGATGTTTCAGGCAGCATTCCCACTCGACGACGGCCCAGCCGGCAAAATCATTGGCGGCCATCTTCGAGAAGACGGCCCCGAAATCCACCTGACCGTCGCCGAGCGAGCGGAAGCGGCCGGCGCGGTTCACCCAGCTTTGATAGCCACCATAGACGCCCTGGCGTCCGGTCGGGTTGAACTCCGCATCCTTGACGTGGAACATCCGGATGCGGTCCTTGTAGATGTCGATATTCTCGAGATAGTCGAGGCACTGCAGCACATAGTGAGACGGGTCGTAGAGCATGCAGGCGCGGGCATGGTTGCCGGTGCGCTCCAGGAACATCTCATAGGTGATGCCGTCGTGCAGGTCCTCGCCCGGATGGATCTCGTAGCACACGTCGACGCCGCAATCCTCCGCATGGTCGAGGATCGGCTTCCACCGCCGCGCGAGCTCGTCGAAGGCGGTCTCCACCAGGCCCGCCGGGCGCTGCGGCCACGGATAGACGAAGGGCCAGGCGAGTGCGCCGGAAAAGCTTGCCATCGCATCGAGGCCGAGGTTCTTCGAGGCGGTCAGCGCCAGCTTCACCTGCTCGACCGCCCACTGCTGGCGTGCGCCGGGATTGCCGCGCACTTGCGGAACGGCGAAACCGTCGAAAGCCTCGTCATAGGCGGGATGCGCCGCAACGAGCTGGCCCTGGAGGTGGGTCGAAAGCTCGGTGATCTCGACGCCGTTGTCGCGCGCCTTGCCGGCGACCTCGTCGCAGTAGGTCTTCGATTCGGCAGCCTTCTTCAGGTCGAAGAGCCGGCCGTCCCAGCTCGGGACCTGCACGCCCTTATAGCCGCAATCGGCTGCCCATTTGGTGATCGAATCCCAGGAATTGAAGGGTGCGGCATCGCCGGCGAATTGCGCAAGAAACAGCCCCGGTCCTTTGATCGTCTTCATACAACTTCCTCCCTGATGGAGCGGTGTCCGATGTGCCGGCACTGCGGCCGACCGTTGACTTCCAGTGCTTCCGGCCCGCGAATTCGCAGCAGCTGATACACCTGCAACGTTGCAGGAGCCAGAAGCTAGCAGATTCTTCGCGAGGGGCAATCGGCTTGTGCCCCCCTCGCGAAAAAGGATCCCCGTGCCCGTCAGACGTAGCGGTTGACCACGTTTTCCAGAAGCTCCTGCCTGCCGGATTTCGGCTGCGGGTTGACGTCGGCCTTCCGCACCCAGGCCTCGATCTCCTCGAGCGAGAAGCCGCCGTCGAGCATCTTCTTCGCCTCCGGCACGTTCCAGCCGGCATAGCGCGCTTCGAGCGGTGCGGAGAGCGCCTTGTCCTCGATCATCTTCGCGGCCGCCTTCAGGCCGCGCGCGCAGCAATCCATGCCGCCGATATGGCCGATCAGCAGATCTTCGGGGTCGATCGACTGGCGGCGCAGCTTCGCGTCGAAGTTCGTGCCGCCGGTCTTGAAGCCACCGCCCGCAAGCACGTGGTAATAGGCGAGCGCCATTTCCGGCACGTTGTTCGGGAACTGGTCGGTGTCCCAGCCGGACTGGTAGTCGTTGCGGTTCATGTCGATCGAACCGAAGATGCCGAGCGCATTGGCGAGCGCCAGCTCGTGCTCGAAGGAATGTCCGGCAAGGATCGCGTGGCCCTGCTCGATGTTGACCTTCACCTCGTTTTCGAGGTCGTATCTCTTGAGAAAGCCATAGACGGTCGCCACGTCGTAGTCGTACTGGTGCTTGGTCGGCTCCTGCGGCTTCGGCTCGATCAGGATCGTGCCCTTGAAGCCGATCCTGTGCTTGTATTCGACGACCAGATTGAGGAAGCGGCCGAGCTGATCGAGCTCGCGCTTCAGGTCGGTGTTGAGCAGGGTCTCATAGCCCTCGCGTCCGCCCCAGAGCACATAGTTTTCGCCGCCCAGCCGCTGCGTCGCGTCGATGCAGGTCTTCACCGTCGCGGCGGAAAAGGCGAAGACGTCCGGGTCCGGGTTCGTCGCAGCCCCGGCCATGAAGCGGCGGTTGGAAAAGAGGTTCGCCGTGCCCCACAACAGCTTGACGCCGGTCTCTTCCTGCTTCCCGGCGAAATAATCGACGATCTCGTTGAGATTGCTCGTGTTCTCGGCGAAGTTCCGCCCCTCCGGGCGCACGTCCGCGTCGTGGAAGCAGTAGTAGGGTACGCCGAGAAGCTGGAAGAATTCGAAGGCGACATCCGCCTTCAGCTTGGCGGCATCCATCGAATCCTTGAACCAGGGGCGTTCGAAGGTCTGCCCGCCGAAGGGATCGCCGCCCGGCCAGACGAAGGTGTGCCAGTAGGCGACGGCGAAGCGCAGATGATCCTCCATCCGCTTGCCGAGGACGACGTCGTCCGGATTGTAATGGCGGAAGGCGAGCGGATTGGTGCTTTCCGGTCCCTCGTATTTGATCTTGGCGATATCGCCGAAAAATCCCGTGCTCACGACAGTCTCCTCTCATGGATTGTGAATTGGCGGCACCGTTCGCGACGGAGCCGGCTATCGGGTGGAAGGCAGGTGGTGGATGCGCCGAAACTGCTCACAGCGCCGCTTCCTTTATCGCCGGAAAGAGCCGGCGATAGCGCTGGTAAGCATCTTCATAGGCGGGCACGAGCGATGCCTCCGGCGCGATCGTTTCCGCCGTCTCGGGTGCGGTGCAGACCGCGGCCGGGTCAGCTCCGGTGGCGGCGATCAGGCCGAGCCGAGCCGCGCCGAAAGCAGCGCCGAAATCGCCGTCCGCGGGCAGGTCGACCGGCAGGTTCAGTGCGGTCGCGATCGAGCTCAGCCAATAACGCGAGCGCGAACCGCCGCCGATCGCCGTCACCCGCGTGAGCTTCGTGCCGGCCGCGCGCAATGCCTCGAGACTGTCGCGGATCGCGAAGGAAACGCCTTCGAGCACCGCCTGCGTCAGCACCGCCCGGGAGCTCTCGTGCCCGAGGCCGGCGAAGACGCCGCGGATCGCCGCGTCGTTGTGCGGCGTGCGCTCGCCGGAGAGATAGGGAAGAAACGTAACCGAGCCCGGCGCCTTGAGGCTCTCGCCGAGTTCATTAGCGAGTTCCGCAGCACTCCGGCCGGTGATGCCGGAATGCCAGTTCAGCGCGTCCGTCGCCGAGAGGATCACGCCCATCTGGTGCCAGGTGTTGGGCAATGCGTGGCAGAAGGCGTGGACCGCGCTCTCCGGGTTGGGGAGATAGCTTGCATTGGCCGCGAAAAGGACGCCGGACGTGCCGAGCGAGACGAAGGCCTGCCCCTCCCCGACCGTCCCCATACCGCAGGCCGAGGCTGCGTTGTCGCCCGCACCGCCGGCGACCACGACGCCAGGCCCCATGCCCCAACGCGCGGCGAGCTCCGGCCGCAGCGTGCCGGCCACATCCGTGCCCTCGACGAGTTCGGGCATCTGCCTCTCCTCGAGCTGCGTAGCGGCAAGCAGGCTCGCCGACCACTTGCGCTTGCCCGTATCGAGCCATGACGTGCCGGCCGAATCGGACATTTCCGACATATGCTCGCCGGTCAGCCAGAGGCGCAGGTAATCCTTCGGGAGCAGCACCCAGCGAACCCTGGCGAACAGCTCCGGCTCGTTTTCACGCACCCAGGCGAGCTTCGGTGCGGTGAAGCCCGGAAAGACGATGTTGCCGGTCAGCGCCCGAAACTGCGGATCGCCGTCGAGCGCTGCCGCCTCGCGGAAGCTGCGGGTGTCGTTCCACAATATGCACGGCCGCAGGACCGCATCGCCTTCGTCGAGCAATGTCGCACCGTGCATCTGGCCGGAAAGGCCGATGCCGCGGACGGCGGCAATCGCTTGCGGATGCGATTCCCTCAATCGGGCGATCGCCTCCTCCGCGGCACGGATCCAGTCAGCCGGATCCTGTTCCGACCAGCCGGGATGCGGCCGGTCGACGTCGAGCGCGCCGCTGGCGGAGCCGATGATCCGCTGCTCGCCGTCCATCAGCATGGCCTTGACGCCGGACGTGCCGAGATCCAGTCCGAGATACATGGTGCCCTCCTATTCCTGCTCGAGCGGCAGGTTGTCCTTCAGGAAAATATCGATGCGGATGCGCTCCTGCGCCGCGATGACCGGCAGCCCGTCCGCCTTTGCTTTCAGCACCCGGATGGCGCTCCTGACCTCGTGGCCCGCATTCTGGTTGAGCAGCGCGTCGATCGTGCCGGAAAGAAGCCCGGCGCGGCTGTGCGGCGTCAACTCATGCGCGATCGTGCAAACGGCCCTTCCTTTGCCCGCCTTTTCGAGCGCCGCGACAAGGCCGCGATTGCCGGCGCCGCAGCTGTAGATGCCGGCAAGATCGGGATGCTGCCCGAGAAGGGTGCCGACGAGCGTCTCGACCAGCGACGGATTGTCCTGCCCCTCGATCACCGGCAGGACCTGGCGCGAGGGGAAATCCTCGCTCATGACAGTCTGGAAACCCTCCAGCCGATCGCGGTGGTCGCGTACCAGCATGGAGCCGGCGAGCACCGCGACGGGTCCTTCGCCGCCGCCGAGAAACCGGCCCATCAGGCTGCCGGCGGTGCGGCCCGCGGCGACATTGTCGACGCCGGCGAAATGGTCGCGCCCCGACCCCGGCAGATCGGAAACCAGCGTAACGACGGCAATGCCGTCTTCGCGGAGCTGCTTTACCGCCCGCGTCACGTCCGGCGCGTCGACGGCAACCACCGCGACACCCGCCGGCCGGCGCTTACGTGCCTCGAGCAACGCGGCGGCGAGCGCCGCTGCGTCGAAGGCCGGAACGGAAAGGATGGTTATATCCAGCCGTTCTGTCGCGGAACGCGACATTGCCGACCGAACCTCCGCCTCGATACCGCGCATGAAGGAGTTTTCGCCGGCGGGCAGGATGAAGACCAGAGGATAGCTGCGGCTCTTCGCAAGATTGGCAGCGGCGACGTCGCGAACATAGCCGAGCGTGGCGATCGCCTGTTCCACCCGCTCGCGCGTGACGCTTCTCACGCCCGGACGATTGTTCAACACCCGGTCGACGGTGGCGAGGCTGACGCCCGCCTCGGCGGCGATATCGTGAACTGTCGGTCGCATCTCTTCCTCCCGGCAAACCCATTAGAGGAATTTTTGATGTACGTAAATCAGAAAACTCCGGGCGAGCGCTCGAATGGACGAGTTCCGGAATGTCGCTTCAGTCGAAACGCTTGCTGAAGGCCTGCGTGAACACGACGTGGCCATGCTCGCCCTCGGCCTCGCCGAAGGCTACATCCATGAAGCTGCCGGTCACGCGCACGACCGTGAAACCGCCGAGAAAGGCCGCCTTGGGCTTGAAGACGTCGATCCCGCCGACCCTGTAGACCATGACGCGGTCATGCTCGTGCCCATGGAAGAGGCCGACGATGTTGTAGCCCTGCACGTGGTCGAGCAACGCCTGGCGCTCGTCGGCGCTCCACCAATGCGGCTCGCCCTCCCCCTTGTCGTCGAAGGTCTTTGCCGCCGGATCCCAGGCCTCGGTCGAAAACGCGTCCCAGCCATAATGCTGGAAGAGGACGACCGGCCGGCCATCGGCGGCATGGGAGGAGAGATCGCTCTTAAGCCACGGCAATCCGCTCACCGCGCCCTTGCTCTCGTCGCCTCCGAAACGCTGCAGGTGTACGAGATGAAGACCGCCCCAGTCCCAGGAATAGCTGTCCGATAGCGGATCGTAATTCGCGACCGGCACCGGCGGCTTGTAGAAAACGGTCTGGCGATGGGTAAGCTCGACATAGTCTCGCAGCTCCCGGCGATACCAGTCGGCATTCGGCGGCGGCCCGTCCTGGTCGAGGTCATGGTTTCCAAGGCCGACATAAACGGGAATGTGGATATGGTGCGGGCCCGGCGCCTGCTCGTACCGGCTTTGGAACTGCTGTAATTGCCGCCCCTCGCGGGGCTGGCGAACCTGGCCGCCGCCGTCGTCGGTGATGTCGCCGCCGAGCACCAGACCGAGCGGACGCGAAATCCTCGTGCCCGCACTGGCAAGGCCGCTCGGCATCCCTCCAACGGCATGCGGCCAGTGCTGTGCCGCCAATGCGTTCAGCGCGGCGACGTGGCGCAAGAGGCTGGCGTCGGTCTTGCCCTCCGCTTCGCAGTTCGGCGCCAAGCCGTCCGTCGAAACGAGGCAGGCATGGATGTCCGCGGCAAAGAGGAAGGTCACGTCGACCGGAGGGCCGGCCGCCCCCGCAGATCTGCCGCCGACGGTCATCGAGAGACCGAATCCGACTGCACCGGCGAGGAACATCCGCCGCGAAGGCCGTAGGCAAGGATGATCGTTCATGCGCCGCCCGCGCGTTGCTACGCGCGCCCTTCGACAGCTTCGACGAGACGGAATATTGCAGCGATCTCGAAACCGCGTAAAGCGCTGGAGCGGAATAAGGGCAGCCACCCCGCGGCATCGGCGTCCTGTTGATCACGTTGATCTTAGGTCGAGTCGACCTAAGATCAACGTGATCGATTCCAATCGGTAGAGCGGGACGCGGGCGGAAAACCGCGCACACTTTTCCTCATTCCCGCTCTAATGCCCGCCGCCGCCTGGGCCGGCGCCTTGTGGCTTGGCGATCATCAGGACGCCGGCGATCATCGACAGGAACAGGACGGTGAGCAATACGAACACGTCGATGAAGGACATGATCGCCGCCTGCTGCTGGACCATCGCCGCCAGCTGCTTGACCGCAGCCGTGGTTCCGTCGAGGCCGTGCGCAGTGAAGGTCGTGGCGATGTTGCGCATCCGCTCGACAGCCTCCGGGTTGCCCCATTCCACGTGCTCGGCGAGCCGGGCGTAGTGGAAATCCTGGCGTTGCGTGAGGATCGTGTTGATGACCGCCAGCCCGACTGCGCCACCGAGGTTACGCGTCAGGTTGTAGAGTCCCGACGCATTGCGGATGCGCGCCGGCGGCAGGGTGCCGAGTGCGATATTGTTGATCGGCACCATGCAGAGCATCAGCGAGCAGCCGCGCAGGATCTGCGGAACGAGCAGCTCCCAGAAATCCCAGTCGGCGGTCATCTGGCTCATCAGCCAGGTGCCCGCGGCAAAGCCGGCAAAGCCGATGGTCATCATCGCTCGCGGATCCATTCGCCCGGCGAGGAAACCCGCAACGGGCGCGGTCAGGAACATGGCGAGACCCGAGACGAACATGGTTTCGCCGATCATCAGGGAGTCGTAGCCGCGGATACGTCCGAGATAGAGCGGATAGAGATAGGTGAGCCCGTAAAGGCCGATCCCCATGACGAAGGAGAAGAGCGAGCCGAAGGTAAAGTTGCGGTTGGCGAAGGCCTTGAGATCGACGACCGGGAAATCGACTTTGAACGCCCGATAGAAGAAGACGGCGGCGGCGACGGTGGCGGCGACGGCACCCATGACGATGTGCTCGTCGTTGAACCAGTCATTGGCATTGCCTTCCTCCAGCACGTATTCGAGCGAGCCGAGAAAAATCGCCATGGAGAGAAGTCCCCACCAGTCGAACTTCTTGATCAATCCGAGTTCCGGCTTGTCGAAATCGATGAAGATCCAGGTGACCGTCGCGACGATGATGCCGGGAATGACGTTGACGAGGAACAGCCAGTGCCAGGAAAAGGCATGGCTCAGATAACCGCCGACCGTGGGGCCGATGGTCGGCGCAAGCGTCGCGATGAGCCCGATGATGGGCGAGACGACGTTGCGCTTCGACGGCGGGAAGATGGTGAAGGCTGCGGCAAAGACCGACGGGATCATGCCGCCGCCGATAAATCCCTGGATCGCCCGGTAAACGATCATCTGTTCGATGTTGGTGGCCGTGGCGGCAAGAGCGCTGGCGGCCGTGAAGCCGGCCGCGGCCACGGAGAAGAGCACCCGCGTCGAGACGATGCGGGCAAGCGTGCCCGAGAGCGGGATCATGATGACTTCCGCGATCAGATAGGCGGTCTGCACCCACCCGATCTCGTCAGATCCGGCCGACAGGCCCGCCTGGATCTCGGCGAGCGAGGCGGAGACGATCTGGATGTCGAGGATCGCCATGAACATTCCGACGACCATCGCGAAAAAGGCGATGAGCCGCCGCGGGTCCATATGCTCCTCGGCCTTGGGTAGGCTCGGCGCAGCCGCGCCCGCTGTTGCTGTTGCGGCCATTTCCGCCTCTCCTCGGGCCTTGAGCCCTTTACTTCGCGGCCGCGACCTTCGACTGTTCCGGTGCGGTGCGGGTATCGACGTCGACCACGACGCTCAGCCCCGCGCGCAGGTGCCCTTCTGCCAGCACGTCGGCCGGCAGCGTGATGCGCACCGGAACGCGCTGGATGACCTTGGTGAAGTTGCCGGTCGCGTTTTCCGCCGGCAGCAGCGAAAAGACGGAGCCGGACGCCGGCGAGATCGATGCGACCGTGCCTTCGATCGGATGATCCTCATAGGCGTCGACATGGATCTGGACCTTGGAACCCGGCACCAGATGCGCGATCTGCGTTTCCTTGAAGTTGGCGTCTATATAGAGCTCATCCGTCGGAACGAGCGCGGCCAGCCGCTGGCCGGCCGAGACGAGATCGCCGACCTGAACCGCCACATTGCCTATCACGCCGTCATAGGGCGCCTTCAGCACCGTGAAGGCCAGGTCCCTGTTTGCCTTGTCGCGGGTAAGCTCCAGCGACCGGATCGTGCTTTCCGCTTCCATCCGCTGGGCCTCGAGCACGGTGATGTTGGACTTGGCCGCAGCAATGTTCGCCTCCGCGCCGGCGAGATTCGCGCGAGCCTGATCGAGTGCGACCTGTGCGCTGTCGAGGGAAGCGTCGGTGCCGAAGGACTTCGACTGCAGCTCGCTGGCGCGCTTCTGGGCCAGTTCCGCGCCACGTACCGTCGCCTCGAGCGCCTTCTTCTGCGCTTCGGTTTGAGTAAGGCTCGCCTTGGCGCCGGCGATCTGCGCATCGAAGCGGTCGAGCGCAAGCTTCTGCGTGGCGATCTGCGCCTCGGCCTGTTCGGCCGCGATACGATAATCGCCGTCGTCGAGCGTCACGAGGGGATCTCCAGCCTTTACATGCTGGTTGGCGACGACGTCGACCTTGGCGACATAGCCGGACACCTTGGGCGAAATCGTCGCGATGTCCCCTTCTATGTAAGCGTCGTCGGTCGAGACCAGGAAACGGCCGTTGGTCCACCAGTCATAGCCGTACCAGCCGGCGGCACCGAGGAGCACGAGACCCAGCACCGGAAGAATTTTGCGGCGCTTCTTGGGGGGCGCAGCGCTCTCGGTCCCGGTTTGCTCTGCGGCTGCAGCGTCGGTTCCGGGCCCCTTGGCCTCGGCCTTCTGGGTATCCATTTCGAAATCGTCGCCTACGGGACGAACACGGGCAGCACTGGAAGAGCTGGAAGCGGACATGGGCCACCGATCTGTTTTGGAATTGAACTGAACCGTTCGGTTCGATGACGCTTGACATAATGCCTTTCGCACCGCATATCAAGAGCAAATCGAACCAGTCGGTTCGATTTGTAAGGTGAAGATAAAGTGTGCGCGTTCTCTCCGCGCCCGCTATTCTCATTGGAATCGGATCTGGACGCGTTCCCGTGACGCAAGCTAGATCAAAAGGAGTGGATACGTCCGGCAGCCATGACGTCAGCGAAAAGCGCAGAGCAGGAAAGATCCCTGCAGGACCAGCACGAACACCCGTCGACCGGTGGGCGTCACGCCGCCGGCGAGGATCCGGTCAAGCGCGAGCGGATTCTCGACGGCGCCAAACGCGTTTTCATGCGGAGCAGTTTCGACGCCGCCAGCATGAACGACATCACGCGCGAGGCCGGCGTTTCCAAGGGCACGCTCTACGTCTATTTCGAGAACAAGGAAGACCTGTTCACGGCGCTCATCGCGCGCGAGCGCAACATTATCGTCAACAGCGTCAAGCAATCGTTGAACGGCAATGAACCGATCGAGGAGGCGCTTCACGCTTTCGGCGTGAAGCTGGTGACGAGCATAACGTCGGATTACACGATCCGCGCGATGCGCACGGTACTCGGGGTGATCGACCGGATGCCCCGGCTGGCGCAGCGCTTCTTCACCGCGACGCCGGAGAACGGATACACCGTGCTCAAGGCCTATCTCGACCAGCAGGTGTCGGCAGGCACGCTCTCGATCGAAGACACGGAAATAGCCGCAAAGCAGTTCATCGATCTCGCCATGGCCGGAATGTTCAAGGGACGGCTTTTCGGCATGTGCGATGCGGTCTCGGCCGAAAGCATCGAAAAGAACGTCAGATCCGCCATCCGTGTTTTCCTCGCCGCCTACGGAAAGACGACGGGCACGGAGTAAACGCCACGGCGCCTTGCCGGCGAAACACGCCGCACCATCTTCTTGCAATCCAGCAATCGCGATCAAACGCGCTCGCCTGAAAGGCCGTAAGACCTTGCGTGTCCACAAAGGGAGTGACGATGAGTGCCATCGGAAGGGCGATCTGGTTCATTGAAAGCCATTTCGCCGAGGATATATCGCTGGATGATATCGCCGCGGCCGCCGGCCTTTCGCGCTATCATCTTTCGCGCGTATTCGGGCTTTCGGCCGGTCGCTCGATCAGTGCCTATATCCGCGGCCGACGCCTGAGCGGCGCCGCGCTTGCCCTCGCCAACGGCACATCCGGCATTCTCGAAGTGGCCCTCGAGGCGGGCTACGGCTCGCACGAGGCTTTCACCCGTGCCTTTCGCGAGCAGTTCGGGGTGACGCCCGAGACGATCCGCAAGCAGGGGCACGTCCGCAATGTCGAGCTTTTGGAGCCGATCAGAATGGACGACGCACGCACTTTGAAGATCGAACCGCCGCGCTTCGAGGAAAGCCAGGGGCTTCTTCTCGCCGGTCTCGCAGAGACCTATGACTACAACCGCACCGAAGGCATCCCGTCCCTCTGGCAGCGTTTCAACGCCTATTTCGGCAGCATTCCCGGTCAGCACGGCAATGTCGCCTATGGCGTCTGCACCCAGTCGGACGGCGAGGCGGGCCGCTTCCGCTACATGGCTGCGGCGGAGATACGGGACGCCGAGGCCCTGCCCACCGGCTTTTCGACACTCAAGCTGCCCCGGCAGCGTTACGCGATCTTCGTCCACCGCGGGCACATTTCCGGGATCGCCAACACGGCCCACCACATCTTCACGACCTGGTTTCCGCAGTCCGGCCACCGACATGGTGAATTGCCCGACCTGATGGAACGCTACGACGAGCGCTTCGATCCGCATTCCGGCATGGGTGCGGTCGAGATCTGGGTGCCGCTGAAGGGCTGATTTCCGGTGCACGGACAGTTGCAGCCGGCTTTCCTTCGACAATTCCACCTTTTCGATCACCCGGAGCCGACAACGTCGCCGCGAAAAGCGCGGCGGCGCTTGCGACTTTCGCAAGTATCCCTAAATACTGCGCCATCTGTCGTGTCTCGAAAAGGAAAAGTTGCCGATGCAGGAAATCCTCACGCTTGCTCAAAGCCCGGAGGCTTGGATCGCCCTCATCACACTCATCGTAATGGAAGTGGTCCTCGGCATCGACAATCTCATTTTCATCTCGATCCTCACCAACAAGCTGCCGCCGGAACACCGCGTCAGCGCCCGGCGCATCGGCATCGGCCTTGCACTCGTCATGCGGCTGGCGCTGCTCGGCACCATCGCCTGGATCGTTAAACTGACGCAGCCGGTCTTCGAGGCCTTCGGCCACGGCTTTTCCTGGAAGGACATGATCCTGATCGCCGGCGGGCTCTTCCTCGTGTGGAAGGCGACCAAGGAAATCCATCACAGTGTCGATCCGAGCGATCATGAGGAGGATTTCATCGCCAGCTCCGCGATCAACAGCTTCGCGGCCGCCATCGGCCAGATCCTGCTTCTTGACCTCGTCTTCTCGGTCGACAGCATCATCACCGCCGTCGGCATGACCCCGCATCTGCCGATCATGGTCGTCGCCGTCGTCGTCGCCGTGACCGTCATGCTGGTTGCAGCGAACCCGCTTGCAAACTTCATCGAGAGAAATCCGACGATCGTCATGCTGGCGCTGGCCTTCCTCCTGATGATCGGCACGACCCTGATCGCCGAAGGCATGGGCTTCCACGTGCCGAAGGGCTACGTCTATGCTGCGATGGCCTTCTCCGCACTGGTCGAGGTGCTCAACATGGTCGCCCGCAACGCGCGCATGAAGCGACAAGCCGCAAGGACGAAATAGAAGCGCGACACAACAGGCCCGCATCGCACCAATGCGGGCCTTCGCCGCGATCTTTGCTCTTGGACTGCGGCGAGACGACGACATTGCCGCTCGCGGCTTTCCGTTGACATGCAGGGCTTTCTATGGTCTCACGCCTGCCGACTGGAATTGCCTGGCTAAACCGCTGGTGCGGAACCCTTGCGGGCCTTTCCTTCCCATAAAATGCGCGCCCGCAAGCTGGAAAGCACTCCGGCAAAGGGCCCCGAAAGCACGTCAAGACGGGCAAAGACAATGGCAGATTCTGCAGTCCGGGTGCGTATCGCACCTTCCCCCACCGGCGAGCCGCATGTCGGCACCGCCTATATCGCGCTCTTCAACTATCTCTTCGCCAAGAAGCACGGCGGCAAATTCATCCTGCGCATCGAGGACACGGATGCGACGCGCTCGACGCCGGAATTCGAGAAGAAGGTGCTCGACGCGCTGAGGTGGTGCGGACTGGAATGGTCGGAAGGTCCCGATATCGGCGGCCCCTACGGCCCCTATCGCCAGAGCGACCGCAAGGACATCTACAAGCCTTACGTCGAGAAGATCGTTGCGAACGGCCACGGCTTCCGCTGTTTCTGCACGCCCGAGCGGCTGGAGCAGATGCGCGAGGCGCAGCGTGCCGCCGGCAAGCCGCCGAAATATGACGGCCTCTGCCTCAGCCTCTCGGCCGAGGAAGTGACGTCGCGCGTCGACGCCGGCGAGCCGCATGTCGTGCGCATGAAGATCCCGACGGAGGGCTCCTGCAAGTTCCACGACGGCGTCTATGGCGATGTCGAGATCCCGTGGGAAGCCGTCGACATGCAGGTACTGCTCAAGGCCGACGGCATGCCGACCTATCACATGGCGAACGTCGTGGACGACCATCTGATGAAGATCACCCATGTCGCACGCGGCGAGGAGTGGCTCGCCTCGGTGCCGAAGCACATTCTGATCTACCAGTATCTCGGCCTCGAACCGCCTGTCTTCATGCATCTGTCGCTGATGCGCAATGCCGACAAATCGAAACTGTCGAAGCGCAAGAACCCGACCTCCATCTCCTACTACACGGCGCTCGGCTACCTGCCGGAAGCGCTGATGAACTTCCTCGGCCTGTTCTTCATCCAGATCGCCGAAGGCGAAGAACTGCTGACGGTGGAGGAGCTGGCGGAGAAATTCGATCCGGAAAACCTGTCCAAGGCCGGCGCGATCTTCGACATCCAGAAGCTCGACTGGCTGAACGCGCGCTGGATCCGCGAGAAGCTTTCCGACGAGGAATTCGCAGCCCGCGTCCTCGCCTGGGCGATGGACAACGAGCGGCTCAAGGAAGGTCTGAAGCTCTCTCAGACCCGCATTTCGAAGCTCGGCGAACTGCCTGATCTCGCCGCCTTCCTCTTCAAGTCGGATCTCGGCCTGCAGCCCGCCGCCTTTGCCGGGGTGAAGGCCTCGCCCGAGGAGATGCTCGAAATCCTGAACACCGTCCAGCCGGATCTCGAAAAGATCTTGGAATGGAACAAGGAATCGATCGAGACGGAGCTGCGCGCCAGCGCGGAGCGGATGGGCAAGAAGCTGAAAGCCGTGGTGGCGCCGCTCTTCGTCGCCTGCTCGGGCTCGCAGCGCTCGCTGCCGCTGTTCGATTCGATGGAACTGCTCGGCCGTTCGGTCGTGCGCCAGCGGCTGAAGGTCGCCGCGCAGGTCGTCGCCTCCATGGCGGGCAGTGGAAAGTAAGGACGAGACCATGACCGACAAGACACAGGCAGCCGGCCTTTCCTCCGACGCGACGGAAGTGCGCTCCCAAAAGCTCAACCTGCTGCGCCAGCAGATCGGCGATGTTTATCCCGCGCATTTCCACCGTACGCTCACCAATTCGGAACTCGCGGAGAAATATGCCGGGCTGGAGCCCGATACCGAAAGCGGCGAAACGGTAACCGTTGCCGGCCGCGTCTTCTCCTCGCGCAATTCCGGCATGTTCATGGATCTTCATGACGCTTCCGGCAAGATCCAGATCTTTTCGCACAAGGATACGGCACCGGAGGAGGCGCGCGCGCTTCTGCCGATGATCGATCTCGGCGACATCATCGGGGTGACCGGAGAGGTGCGCCGCACCAAGCGCGGCGAACTGACGGTCAACGCCAAAGAGATCACCATGCTCTGCAAGTCGCTCCTGCCGATGCCGGAGAAGTATCACGGGCTTGCCGACATCGAGACGCGCTATCGCAAGCGTTACCTCGACATCATGGTCAACGAGGAATCGAAGCTGCGCTTTCAGCAGCGAAGCCGCATCGTATCGAGCCTGCGCCGATTCCTCGAGGACGATGGCTTCATGGAAGTCGAGACGCCGATGCTGCAGCCGATCTATGGCGGCGCGACGGCCGAGCCCTTCAAGACGCATCACAACACGCTGAAGCTCGACATGTATCTGCGCATCGCGCCCGAGCTTTACCTGAAGCGCATTCTCGTTTCCGGCCTTACCGACAAGGTCTTCGAGATCAACCGCAACTTCCGCAACGAAGGCGTCTCGACCCGGCACAATCCTGAATTCACCATGATGGAGTGCTACTGGGCTTATGCCGACTACGAGGACGTGATGGGCCTAGTGGAACGCATGTTCGAGACCCTGGCGCTTGCGGTTCACGGCAAGACGGAATTCGAGTTCGGCGACAAGCAGCTCTCCTTCAAGGGGCCGTTCCCGCGCGTCTCCATGCCGGCGGCGGTCAAGGATGCGACCGGAATCGATTTCCTTGCCATCAAGAGCGACGAGGAGGCCCGACAGGCGGCTCGCGACGCCGGTGTCGAGATCGAGAAGGACGCGACCTGGGGCGAGGTGCTCGCCTTTCTCTTCGAGGAGAAGGTCGAAGCGACCTTGATCCAGCCTGCTCACGTTATCCACTTCCCGAAGGACATCTCGCCCTTCGCCAAGGAGGTGCCGGGCGAGCCGCGGCTCGTCGAGCGCTTCGAGACCTATTGCAACGGCTGGGAGATCGGCAACGCCTTTTCCGAGCTCAACGACCCGGTCGAGCAGCGCGCCCGCATGGTCGAGCAGATGGAACAGGCGCATGCCCGCGGCGAGAAGGAAAAGACGCTAGACGAGGACTTCCTCGATGCCATGGACCAGGGCATGCCGCCGGCCGGGGGGTTGGGGATCGGTGTCGACCGGCTGATCATGCTGCTCACCAACTCGCCGTCGATCCGCGACATCATCCTCTTCCCGGCCCGCCGTCAGAAGGCCGATTGATACCCTGGAGCAGGCCCTCCCCAACGGGGGGAGGGTTGGGGAGGGGCTCTCCCTTAATGACTCGCCTGTTCCTCGGCCGGCGCAGCGGCCGCGACATCGCCCGCTGCGGACGGATCGTTGCACATGGAGCGGTCGTCCATCTTGGCCATGATGGCGCGGACGTCGTCCAGTTCGAGCGTCACGACCTTGCCGTGGAACCTGCCGGCAGCGTTGGCCGTGGCCTCGTTATAGGAGGCGCGGAAGGGTTCATCCAAACCCGGCACGCTCCGCGGACCGGGGGCGAAGAGCACCTCCGCGCCGATCGCCGAACCGCGCACGCCTGCGCGATCCTCCGGACCTGCCGCATCGAGCACGACCACCTGGTAAAGATCGGCCTCCTCCTTTTTGGCGAGGCCGCCTGCGACGCGCAAGGCGGTCCTGATCCGATCCGGCCCGGTTGCCCGGTCCGTCTTCACATGCATGCGGATCCACCGCTGCCCCTTGTGGTCGAGCTTCAAGGTCCGGAGCGCGGTGCATTCGAGGCCGGAGGCGGAGGGCTCCGCGAAGCGCGTCAGTATCTTGTCGCGACCGACATAGACCGCGGCACCGCCGGATGCGGCGGAGACCCCGAAGGCAGCGGACAGGATGATCACCAGCCGCTTCGAAGGGCGCAATTTGCTGAGAATGGCCTTCAAGGGATGGCTCCGCTGTCGTCGTAAAGGATCGCAAGAAAGGCCCGAAGGCGTCTTCGAAGATAGACGAACCACCTTTCGGAAAGTTTAAACGGAGGCCTCCTGCAGGCGGCCAGAGATTGACTTTCTTCCGCAGCTTGTCCATTGCGCCATGCACAACGTCGCTGTAGGCGGGAATCCCCCGTAACCAGGAAGAGGCGGTATGCACAAGGTTATTTTCGATACGGATCCGGGCGTCGACGATGCGATGGCCCTCCTCTTTCTGCACCGTCACCCGGCCATAGAGCTGCTCGGCATCACCACGGTCTTCGGCAATGCCTCGATCGAGACGACGACGCGCAATGCGTTGTTCCTCAAAGAGGCATGGAATATTGCCGCACCGGTTGCCAGGGGCATGGGCGAGACGTTCGATGCCGGCCGGCCGCATGTCGAATGGCCGACGGGCATTCACGGCGATGACGGGCTCGGCAATATCGGCGTGCCGGCGCAGATGGACCTGCCGCTCGACCCTCGTCCTGCCCACCGCTTCATCATCGACACCGTGCGCGCCAATCCCGGCGAGGTGACGCTCGTCGCCGTCGGCCGGATGACCAACCTGGCGCGCGCCTTGCGCGACGATCCGGAGATTGCCGCGCTCGTCAAGGCGGTGGTGATCATGGGCGGCGCCTTCGATGTTCCCGGCAACATCACGCCGGCGGCGGAAGCCAATATCCACGGCGACCCGGAAGCGGCCGATGTGGTGATGACGGCGCCATGGCCGGTGACCGTCATCGGTCTCGACGTGACGACGAAGACGGTGATGAGCCGCGCCATGCTCTCCGAGATCGCCGAACGCGGCGGTTCACCGGCGAGGCTTCTTTCCGACATCTCGCAATTCTACATCGACTTCTACGAGCACCATGTGGATGATGGCATGATCGTGCACGACAGCTGCGCCTGCGCCTATGTCGTCGCGCACCAATTCTTTCAGACCCGTGGCGGCGCCATCCGGGTCCTTTGCGGCGGCATCGCCGACGGCCAGACCGTTCAAAAACCGGATGGGCGACTGTTTCCCCCGAACGCCTGGGACGGCTTCCCAAGCCAGCAGGCCTGTATCGACATCGATGCCGAAGCGGTGCTGAAACTCATCGGCGATACGCTCGCGGGCGACAGCTAACCTCTAGGGAGCGCCCCTCCCCAACCCCTCCCACAGGCGGGAGGGGCTTGACCCGTCGCACCGCCGCTTCCTGACGCCGGCGCTGGGGAAGGGTCTTATCCGCGGACGGCCCGCAGCCGCCTTACGGCGAAAATCTTTTGCGGATAGCTGGCAGATGCGCCGCCGCCGGCTATCTTTATCCGTATGAAGCCGGACGCCTTGCTCTTTCCCGCCCCCAAAGGTCTCTACTGCCAATATGGGGATTTCTATATCGACCCGGTGCAACCGGTCGAGAGGGCACTCATCACCCACGGACATTCCGACCATGCGCGCGCCGGGCATGGCCATGTGCTCGCGACGCGCGAGACGCTCGACATCATGCGCCTGCGCTATGGTGACGACTTCTGCGGCGCGAGCCAAGACGCGCGCTTCGGCGAAACAATTTCGGTCGGCGGCGTGCGCGTCCGTTTCCACCCGGCCGGCCATGTGCTCGGCTCGGCGCAGATCTCCGTCGAGGTAGACGGGACGCGGATCGTCGTTTCCGGCGATTACAAGCGACGACCCGATCCGACCTGCCCGTCCTTCGAGCCGGTCGCCTGCGACGTCTTCATCACGGAAGCGACCTTCGGCCTGCCGGTCTTCCACCACCCGGACGACAAGGGAGAGATCGCCCGGCTCCTCCAGTCTCTCCGGCAGTTTCCAGAGCGTGCGCATGTGGTCGGCGCCTACGCCCTCGGCAAGGCACAACGTCTCATCGCGCTCATACGCCAGCAGGGCTACGACGAACCTATCCACATCCATGGCGCACTCGCCAGGCTGTGCGAATATTACCAGAGCCAGGGCATCGATCTCGGCGATATCCGTCCGGCAACGCTCGGCCAGGAAAACCGGCAGGACCTCGCCGGCGCTATCGTCCTCGGGCCTCCGGCGGCTTTTGCCGAGCGATGGGCGCGCCGTTTCGCCGATCCGCTCGCCATCTTCGCCTCCGGCTGGATGCTCATCCGACAGCGCGCCAAGCAGCGCGGCGTCGAGTTGCCGCTCGTCATCTCCGATCATTGCGACTGGGCCGAGCTCACGGCCACGATCCGCGAAATCGCGCCTGCCGAAGTCTGGGTGACGCATGGCCGTGAGGAGGCGCTGGTCCGCTGGTGCCAGTTACAGGGCATACCCGCCCGGCCATTGCACCTTGTCGGCTACGACGATGAGGGAGAGTGAGCGATGAGAGCATTCGCCGAATTGCTCGACCGGCTCGTGCTGACGCCGCAGCGAAACGGCAAGATTCGGTTGCTCGTCGACTATTTCCGCGGCGCACCCGATCCGAGCCGCGGCTACGCGCTGGCCGCGATCGCGGGCACGCTCTCGCTCAACACGGTAAAGCCGGCCCTCATTCGCGACCTGTTGCTCGAGCGCATGGACGACGTGCTGTTCCACTATTCCTACGACTATGTCGGCGACCTCGCGGAAACGGTCTCCCTCGCCTGGGAGCCGCCGCCGGACGTCGCCCCTGAGGACATTCCGCTCGGCGAGGTTGTCGAGCGGCTGCAGCGGGCCGGCCGCTCCGAGGTTCGCTCGCTCGTCCGCGACCTTCTGGACCGGCTCGACACCTCCGGCCGCTTCGCACTCCTCAAGCTCGCGACAGGAGGCTTGCGGATCGGGGTCTCGGCGCGGCTCGCAAAGCAGGCGCTTGCGGAGATGGGCGGCAAGGAGGTGAGCGAGATCGAAACGCTCTGGCACGGATTGGAGCCGCCATACCTGCCGCTTTTCCTCTGGCTCACCGGTGAGGCGGAGATGCCGGTGCTCAAGACACCTGCGGTCTTTCACTCGGTGATGCTCGCGACGGCGGTCGGAGAGGGCGATCTCGAAGGACTCGACCCGTCCGACTTCGCGGCCGAGTGGAAATGGGACGGCATCCGCGTCCAGCTCGCCAATGTCGGCGGGGCTCGACGCCTCTATTCACGCAGCGGCGACGAGATATCCTCCGCCTTTCCGGAGATCATCGAGGCTGCCGATATCACCGGTGTCATCGATGGCGAGCTTCTGGTCGGCGGAACGATGCGCAGCAACCGCGCCACCGCGACATTCGCCGACCTGCAGCAAAGGCTGAACCGCAAGACCGTCAGTCGCAAGCTGATGGACGAGTTTCCGGCCTTCATCCGTGCCTACGACATTCTCTTTTCAGGCGAGCGCGATATCAGGCCCGAGCCCTTTCACCTCCGCCGCGAGGCGCTGTCGGCGCTGATCGAGGCGGCCTCGCCGCAGCATTTCGATCTCTCGCCGCTCGTCGGCTTTTCAAGCTGGAAGGAGCTTGATGAGCTGCGCTCCAACCCGCCCGATCCGGTGATCGAAGGCGTCATGCTGAAACGGCTGGATTCGCCCTATATGGCCGGACGGGCCAAGGGGCCCTGGTTCAAGTGGAAGCGGGCGCCCTTCAATATCGACGCCGTGCTGATGTATGCCCAGCGCGGCCATGGCAAGCGGTCCAGCTATTACTCCGATTTCACCTTCGGCGTCTGGGCGCAGGGTGAAGACGGGACGAGCCTCGTTCCCGTCGGCAAGGCCTATTTCGGCTTCACCGATGCCGAGCTGGAGGTCCTCGACCGGTTCGTGCGCGACAATACGGTCGAACGCTTCGGCCCCGTGCGCGCGGTGCGCGCCGAACCCGACAGCGGCTTCGTCGTCGAGGTTGCCTTTGAAGGCCTCAACCGCTCCACGCGCCACAAATCCGGGGTCGCCATGCGCTTTCCGCGGATCGCCCGCCTCAGACCCGACAAGCTGCCCCGCGATGCCGACAGGCTCGAAACACTGCAGGCGATGATCGGAACGCAACGCTGAAGCGCTTGCGGCCACGCGTTACCGCAAGTTATTTCAGAAACCCCGAATGAAGGTTTGTTAAGGAGAGTCTGGAATTATCCGGGCTTGCTGCATGCCGTCCCCGCCCCCCTGTGGGCCACGTCCTGGAATTGCTCTTTTGAAGCCGCATCATGCCATGTCCCGTCTGTCGCGCTTTCTCACCCCCAGCTACCTTCCGGCCCTCATCGCGGCCGTTGTGGTAGTCGCCGCCGGGGTTCTCGCCGACAATCAGAACCGGATCGTTTCGGAAGCGCGGCTGCGCTCCGAGGTTGCCGACGCGCTCAACCCGATACGCTCGAGCCTCGAGAGCAGCGTCAACGGCAATATTCAGCTGGTCCGGGGCCTGATCGCCACGATCGAGACCGAACCCGACATGCAGCAGCAGCGCTTCGGAGAGCTCGCACGCAGCGTCTTCAGCGGCGGCTCGCAGCTCCGCAACATCGCCGCCGCGCCCGAACTGGTGGTCGCGATGGTCTACCCGCTGACGGGCAATGAGAAGGCGATCGGTCTCGATTACCGCGCGAACGACAAACAACGCAGTTCCGTCATGCGCGCAGTGGCATCCGGAGAGATGGTGCTCGCGGGCCCTGTCGACCTCGTGCAAGGCGGTCGCGGGCTGATCGGCCGCTTCCCCGTAACCACCGGTCCGGAAGGTGGCAGGCGCTTCTGGGGCGTTGTTTCAGCGGTGATCGATGTCGATCGCCTTTATCGCGACAGTGGGCTTTCATCGCCGGCGCTCGACATCGACATCGCCATTGCCGGCCGCGACGGGACGGGGCGCGGCGGCCCGCATTTCTTCGGCGACCCGGCAATCTTCGAAAGCGCCCCTGTCGAGATGAGCGTATCCTTGCCCGGTGGTTCCTGGCGCATGGCCGCGATCCCCAAAGGCGGTTGGCCGACGACACCGCAGAATGCGTGGCAGGTCCGCTTCCTCATCATATTCGGCGGCCTGATGATCGTCGCTCCGATGATCGTCGCCGGCCGCCTCATGGCCGAGAGGCAGGCCAACTTTCGCGCATTGAGGCAGAGCAAGGATCAGCTTCAGGAGCTTTCGCACCGGCTGAGGATCGCGCTCGACACTTCGAAGATCGGCATATGGGAGCTCGACGTCGACAGCGGCACGCTCCTGTGGGACAGCCGCATGAAGGAGCTCTACGGCATCGGATCGTCGATGCGCGAGGTCTACGAGGACTGGCGGAACACGCTTCATCCCGACGATCTCGCCCGTGCCGAGGTGGAATTCGCCGAAACGCTCGCCACGGGCAGCGCATACAACACGGAATTCCGCATCCGCCTTCCGGGTGGGGAAGTCCGCCACATCCGTGCGATCGGCTCGACCTATGCCGGCACGAACGGCAACAGGAAAATCGTCGGCGTCAACTGGGACGTGACGGCCGACGTGAAGACACGCGCGACGCTGTCGGAGGCCAAACGCCTCGCGGAAGCTCACAGTGCCGAGTTGGAGGCGGCGCGCCATCGCATGGAATTCAACGCGCTGCACGATCCATTGACCGGTCTGCCCAATCGCCGCTTCCTGGACCAGATTCTCTTCGACCGCAGCCGGCGAGCCGACGCAAATGCGAAGATCAGCATCTTCCATATCGATCTCGACCGTTTCAAGCAGATCAACGATACGATGGGCCATGCAGCCGGAGACGAAATCCTGAAGCATGCGGCAAGCCTTTTGCGGGACAATGCACGCCAGGACGACTTCGTCGCCCGGATCGGCGGCGACGAGTTCGTCATCATTCGCGCAAGCGGCGGCGGCGACGAAGACGCGGCTCTGGCTTCCCGCGTGATCGAGGCGATGAGCGTTCCGGTGCGGTACGAAGATCAGGAATGCCGCATAGGCGTGAGCATCGGGATTGCCGCTCAAACCGATGCGACGGATGACCTTTCCCAGGTACTGGTCAACGCCGATATCGCCCTTTACGAGGCCAAGCGCCGGGGCCGCAACCGGCAAGAGACCTTTACGGGTGCGCTGAAGACCGCCGTGCTCCAGACGAAACAGACGGCCGACGAGATCCTGCGCGGTCTCGAGCAGAACGAATTCGTCGCATATTTCCAGCCGCAGTTCTGTCCGAGCTCACTCGACATCATCGGCGTCGAGGCACTCGCACGATGGGATCATCCCACCAAGGGGCTCCTCGGCCCGCACGCCTTTCTCAAGACGGCGGAGGACATCAATGTCGTCGCGGCGATCGATCAGAAGATTCTCGAACAGGCGCTCTTTCAGATCTATCGCTGGGAGGCAAACGGGATCTACGTGCCGAAGGTGTCGGTCAATCTCTCCTATCCGCGCCTGAGAGACGAGGGACTGATCGACCGGCTGGAGGAGCTTTCCATACCCGAGGGGCGGCTTTCCTTCGAACTGCTCGAATCGATTTCCTTCGACGAGAACGATGTGACGGTCATGTCCAATATCCGGCGCATCAAGGAACTCGGCATCGACATCGAGATCGACGACTTCGGTACCGGCTATGCCTCGATCCTGAGCCTGCTGAAGCTGACGCCACGCCGCCTGAAGATAGATCGGCAACTGGTGCTGCCTATTCTCGCCTCTCCGGCGGAGCGCCGGCTCGTGGCATCGATCATCGACATCGGCACATCGCTCGGGATCGAAGTGATCGCCGAAGGTGTCGAAACGCTCGAGCACGCCCGCATCCTCAAGGAAATGGAATGCCATGGTCTGCAGGGCTACGCCTTCGCCCGGCCGATGAACGCCAACGATCTCGCCACTTTCGTCTTCGAGCGGCGGTGGCGCGCCGCTTGACCGGGATCCGGACCCCGCTTTCAGAGGCGGACTGCACATACGCGGCTTTTTCTTGCTCCTAAGGCTTGGCAGCCGTCCGGAAAATAGTCATAAAAACATATGCCTCCTGCCGCTGATGCGAACGCGCGGACCTCGTCCGCGTGACCCGTCCGGCGTCAGTCCTCGGGGGACCGAAGTCCCGACCTCCAATACACTCGGAAGGAGATAAAACGATCGAATACGCGGAGAAATTGCTTTCTGTTTTCATTCTTGTCCCCTTCGCGGGAAGCCTCATTGCAATCTTCTTCCCGTCCGATCAGCGCGGTGCGATCTCCTGGTTCGCAGGTGCGATCGCGCTTGTCTGCTTCCTGGTGACCGCCGGCCTCTACCCCTACGTCGCCTCGGGCGGCGTCCTCCATTACCGGATCAACTGGGTTCCGCAACTCGGGCTGAACTTCACCCTCCGGATGGACGGCTTCGCCTGGCTGTTTTCGGCACTGATCACGGCGATCGGCGTTCTCGTCGTCCTTTATGCCCGCTACTATATGGCCGAGGAGGACCCGGTCCCGCGCTTTTTCGCGCTGTTCCTCGCCTTCATGGGATCGATGCTGGGCGTTGTTCTTTCCGGCAACCTCATTCTGCTCGCCGTCTTCTGGGAGCTGACCAGCATCGTCTCCTTCCTGCTGATCGGCTATTGGCACCATAACGCACACGCCCGCGACGGCGCCCGCATGGCGCTGACGATTACCGGCATGGGCGGCCTTGCCATGTTCGTCGGCCTGATACTCATCGGCAAGATCGTCGGCAGCTACGAACTCGACGCGGTTCTCGCCTCGGGCGACGCGATCCGCAACCATCCGCTCTATGGCACGGTACTTGTCCTCGTCCTGCTCGGGGCGTTGACGAAGAGCGCCCAGTTCCCCTTTCATTTCTGGCTCCCGCACGCGATGGCGGCCCCGACGCCGGTTTCGGCCTATCTGCATTCGGCGACGATGGTGAAGGCCGGCGTCTTCCTGCTCGTGCGGTTCTGGCCGGTGATGGCCGGCACGGATGCCTGGTTCTGGATCGTGGGCCTTGCGGGCCTCACAACGCTCCTGCTCGGCGCCTATTTCGCGATTTTTCAGCAGGATCTGAAAGGACTCCTCGCCTATTCGACGATCAGTCATCTCGGGCTCATCACCGTTCTCCTGAGCCTCGGCAGTCCGCTGGCAGCCGTCGCCGCGGTCTTTCATATCGTCAACCACGCGACCTTCAAGGCCTCCCTCTTCATGGCGGCCGGCATCATCGACCACGAAAGCGGCACCCGCGACATGCGCAGGCTGAGCGGGCTTTTCCACTTCATGCCGATCACCGCGACGCTCGCCATGGTGGCGAGTGCCGCCATGGCCGGCGTGCCGCTGCTCAACGGATTTCTCTCCAAGGAGATGTTCTTCGCCGAGGCGATCGAGACGCATCTCGTCAACCCGCTCGACACGGCTACGCCCTATGTGGCGACGATCGCGGGCATGTTTGCAGTCACCTATTCCCTCCGCTTCATCCACGGCGTCTTCTTCGGCCGGCCACCGGCGGACCTCCCGAGAAAACCACATGAGCCACCCCGCTGGATGCGGGCGCCGGTCGACTTCCTCGTTCTTGCCTGTCTGGTCGTCGGTATTATTCCCGCCCAGACGATCGGTCCCTTCCTTCACACGGCCGTTCTCTCGGTCCTGCGCGAGGGAACGCCCGATTACAGCCTTTCGGTCTGGCACGGCTGGAACATTCCGCTGATCATGAGCTTCGTCGCGCTTTCGGGCGGCATCGGCCTCTACTTCCTGATGCGCTCCTATCTGGCGACGGCCGTCGAGGGTCCGCCGGTCTTCCGCCTGCTCCAGGGGCAGCGCATTTTCGAGCGCGTGCTGGTAACGCTTTCCTGGAAGTGGGCCCGATGGCTCGAACAGCGGCTCGGCACGCGTCGCCTCCAGCCGCAGATGCGTCTCCTCGTCTTTCTGGCGCTTGCGGCAGGGGCATCGCCGCTTCTTCTCGGCAATTTCGAACTGCCGCCGCTCGTGATCCGCGGCATCGATCCCGCCTTTGCCCTGCTTTGGGCGATAGGCATCGCCTGCGGCATCGGCTCCGCCTATCAGGCGAAATTCCACCGTCTCGCCTCGCTGGTCCTCCTCGGCGGAGCAGGGCTCGTCACCTGCATCACCTTCGTCTGGCTTTCCGCACCCGATCTTGCGGTCACGCAGCTCCTCGTGGAGATCGTCACCACCGTGCTCATTCTGCTCGGATTGCGCTGGCTTCCGAAGCGCATCGAGGAGCCGATGGCGGCGGAGGACATCTCGATCAGGGTCCGCCTGAGACGCTTGCGCGACCTGCTGCTGGCGATCGGCGCCGGCGGGGGAATGATGCTCATCGCCTACACGGTGATGACGCGGCCCCTCCCCGAAACCATTGCCAGCTATTTTCTCGAGCGCGCCTATCGGGAGGGCGGCGGCACAAATGTCGTCAACGTCATCCTCGTCGATTTCCGCGGCTTCGATACGCTTGGCGAGATCGCCGTGCTCTGCATCGTCGCGCTCACGGTCTTCGCGCTTCTCCTGCGCTTCCGCCCCCAGTCCGACAGCCTGGAGACGCCGGAGCAGCAAAGGGTGCAGAACGCCTTCGACGACGATCATCCCGACCGCGCCGCCGGCGACAGCGTCGCCGAATATCTCTTCATCCCGGCAGTGATCATGCGCTGGATGTTTCCGGTCACAGGAATGCTCGCGGCCTTTCTCTTCCTGCGCGGACATGATCTGCCGGGGGGCGGCTTTGCCGCCGGCATCGCCATGTCGATCGGCTTTATCCTGCAATATATGTCCGGCGGAACCCGCTGGGTCGAGGAACGGCTCCGCATCCATCCGCTTCGCTGGATGAGCATCGGCCTGCTGGTCGCGACGGCCACGGGCGTCGGGTCCTGGTTCTTCGGCTATCCCTTCCTCACCTCCCACGCGCAATATGCAAGCCTGCCGGTCGTCGGCAAGTTTCCGCTCGCAAGCGCGATCCTCTTCGACCTCGGCGTCTTCTCGCTGGTGCTCGGCGCCACCGTTCTCATCCTCATCGCGCTGGCGCACCAGTCGGTCCGTGCGCCGCGTGCGCATGCGAAGGCCGCACGCTCGGACAAGGAGGCGGCACGCTAATGGAACTCATTCTTTCGGCCGGGATCGGCACGCTGACCGCATCGGGCGTCTATCTTCTCCTGAGGCCGCGAACATACCAGGTGATCATCGGGCTTTCGCTGCTCTCCTTCGCCGTCAATCTCTTCATCTTCGGCATGGGCCGGTTGCGGGTGAACGGCCCTCCGATCCTCGATCCCGGCGGCGTCGGCGATCTCGCCCGCTATACCGACCCGGTGCCGCAGGCACTGGTGCTGACGGCGATCGTCATCGGCTTCGCCATGACCGCACTTTTCCTCGTGGTGCTGCTCGCCTCCCGCGGCTTCACCGGAACCGACCATGTGGACGGAAGGGAGCAGCGCGGTGACTGATTGGCTCGATCATCTTCTCATCCTGCCGATCCTCCTGCCGCTTGCCGTGGCTGCGGTGCTGATCCCGATCAACGAGCGCGACCGCACATTGAAGGGGGCCATCGGCTTCGCGTCCACGCTCGTCGTCTTCATCCTCTCGATGATCCTCATGCGACTTGCCGCGGCCGGCACCGGCAGCCTGCCCGGATCAGGGGTCTATCAGCTCGGCAATTGGCCCGCCCCCTTCGGGATCGTCCTCGTGCTCGACCGCCTGTCGGCCCTGATGCTGTGCCTGACGAGCGGCCTTGCACTCGCCGCGCAGGCCTATTCCATGGCGCGGTGGCACACGGCCGGGCATCACTTCCATTCGCTTTTCCAGCTTCTCGTAGCCGGTCTCAACGGCGCCTTTCTCACGGGCGACCTCTTCAATCTCTTCGTCTTTTTCGAAATGATGCTGGCCGCCTCCTACGGCCTGCTCCTGCACGGCTCCGGTCCGCTGCGCGTGAAGGCGGGGCTGCATTATATCGCCGTCAACCTCGCCGCCTCGGCGCTGTTCCTGATCGGCGTCAGCCTGATCTACGGCGCCGCCGGCACGCTCAACATGGCCGACCTCGCGACGAAGCTCGCAGCCCTCGAACCGAGAAGCAGAACACTCGTCGAAATGGGCTCGGCCATCCTCGGCGTCGCCTTTCTCGTCAAGGCGGGCATGTGGCCGCTCAGCTTCTGGCTGCCCACGGCCTATGCCGCGGCGACGCCGCCGGTCGCAGGCGTCTTCGCGGTCCTGACCAAAGTCGGCATCTACGTCATCATCCGCCTGCATCTGCTCGTCTTCGGCACCGCGGCGGGCACATCGTCCGGTTTCGGCCAGGACTGGCTCGTCACCGGGGGAATGCTGACGATCGCCTTCGGCGGTATCGGCGTGCTCGCCTCGCAGGCGATGGGCCGTCTTGCGGGCTACTCCGTTCTCGTATCCTCGGGGACCCTGCTCGCCGCGGTCGGCCTCGGCCACGACGGAATGCTCGCCGGCGCACTCTTCTATCTGGTCAGCTCGACACTGACGATCGGGGCCTTCTTCCTGTTGATCGAGCTCGTCGAACGCGGCCGGGACGCCGGCGCCGACGTTCTGGCCGTGACGATGGAAGCCTATGGCGATTTTGACGAGGACGAGGAGGAGGAAGAGGTCGGCGTCGCCATCCCCGGCACGATGGCCGTTCTCGGCCTCTGCTTCTGCCTCTGTGCCCTGCTGCTCGCCGGCCTGCCGCCTTTCTCCGGCTTCATCGCCAAATTCGCGCTCATCAGCGGCCTCTTCGACATGCCGGGCGCCGAGCTCGCGACCGCGATATCCGCCGCCGACTGGACCTATGTCACTCTCCTCATCCTGTCCGGGCTCGCTGCCATGATCGCGATGAACCGCATCGGCATCCGAACGTTCTGGGCGTCGATCGAGGGCACGATCCCGCGGGTCGTGGTGATCGAGATCACGCCGGTCGTCGTCCTGCTCGCAGCCTGCATCTTCCTGAGCCTGCAGGCGGGGCCCGCGATGCGCTACATGCAGGCGACGGCTGACGATCTGCTCGCGCCCCTCACCCACAGCGAGCGCGTGCTTTCGGCGCCGCGGGCCGGGAGCCAGTAGCGATGCGTACCTGGTTCCCCTACCCGCTGCTCTCGATCGCGCTCCTCCTCATGTGGCTGCTTCTGAGCCAGTCCGTGGCGCCGGGCTCAATCGTCCTCGGCCTGGTGGTCAGCACGGCTCTCGCATGGGTGACGCTCAACCTGCAGCCCGCCCGCTCGCGTCTCCACCGCTGGAGCCGGATCGCCGGATTCATCCTGCGCGTCGTCGGCGACGTCATCCGCTCCAATATCGCCGTCACGCTCATCATCCTGCGCGCAGGCAGGCGTCCGGTGAATGCGGGCTTCATGACGGTCAGCCTCGATCTCGCCGACGAGAACGCCCTGGCGCTGCTCGCCTGCGTCGTCACGGCGACGCCGGGCACCGCATGGCTCGAGTATGACCGTCGCCGGAAGATCCTGCTCTTCCACGTGCTCAACATCGACAACGAGGACCTGTGGCGGAAAACGATCACGCGCTATGCGGCCGATTTGAAGGAGATATTCGAATGATGGAGCTTGCCGTCGTCTGGTCCGTGCTCGTCGCACAGACCATGCTTGCGCTGGCCATGGCCTTCGCGCTCTACCGCATGGCCAGAGGACCGAGGGCCCAGGACCGCATTCTCGGTCTCGACACGCTCTACATCAATGCGATGCTGATGCTCATCACCTTCGGTATCCGTACGGCGAATACGGTCTATTTCGAAACGGCGCTGATCATCGCAGTGATCGGCTTCGCCTCGTCCATCGCGTTGGCAAAATTCCTGATGCGCGGCGAGGTGATCGAATGAGCCATCTGACCGACCTTCCGCCATGGGCGGCGCTGCTCGTCTGCGGCCTGATGCTTATCGGCGCCGCGACCACCCTGATAGGATCGCTCGGGCTCCTGCGCCTGCCCGATTTCTACGCGCGCCTGCACGCCCCGACGATCGCGACCAGCGGCGGCACCATCCTCCTCTGCCTCGCGTCGATCCTCTGCTTCGCCGTCCTGCAGAGCCGCTGGGTGTTCCACGAAGTCCTCATCATCTTCTTCGTGACGGTGACGACGCCCGTGACCCTGATGCTGCTTGGCCAGGCGACCCTGTACCGCGACCGCTTCGAGGAACGGCAGGGCGTGCCGCCCAAGCAGAAACCCGCACCGGGTGAAGAATAGCTACTCGCCCGCCTGACGAAGCGCCTCCCGCGTCTCATCCAGGTGAAGCGCAAAACTGGACGCAGTCTGGTCTCCCAGTCCGGGGCGGAGCTGCATGCTTGGAATGAGATAGTCTCCGCCATTTTGCTGTCTGTATGGAATGGGTGAGACGGTCCCGATCGTCCGCATCCTTTCCCGAAGACCCTCAGCGGCCTCAGTGAATCCGGCTTCGTCGAGGCGATCGGCGCGATAAGCCACGAAGGGAGGAAGCACGTCATAGCCGGGATAATAGAGGATGCCGTGATTGATCGGGAACAGAAGGTCGTCGATCGGTCCGTTCACCCCGCGGGCCGAATAGTGTTCTTCCCAACCCCCGGCGGTGACGATCAGCATCGCGCGTTTGCCTGCCAGGTTGCCTTCGCCATAGCGGTCGCCCCAGCGCTTGTCGCTATGCTCGCCGACGCCATAGGCGAAGCCGTAGGCGAACACCCGATCGACCCAGCCCTTGAGAATGGCAGGCATGGAAAACCACCAGAGCGGGAATTGGAGGATCAGAACGTCGGCCCACAGCAGCTTGTCGATCTCCCCCCTTACATCTTCCGTCAAAGCACCGGTTTCGAAGGCTTTCTTGGACGCCGCGACCGGCACCAGCCGCGCATCCGGCGGCAAAAGGGGGAAATCGGCGTGACCGACTTCGGACTTCCAGCCGTCGGCATAGAGGTCAGAGATCCGCACTTCGTGACCTTGGTTCATGAGCTCCTCGACCGCGACGTCGCGGAGCGCTCCGTTGAGCGAACGCGATTCAGGGTGGGCAAAGACGAGCAGAATTTTCATGGATCATTCTCCTGATGGTAGGTCGCCTCACTGTAGCCGGAGCATCAATATTCCACTATATGTCTGGAATGGATATGTTTGAGCCATATAATGGATAAATCAGACGTCACCCTCGAACGGATACGCACCTTCGTTCGCGTCTCGGAACGGGGCAGCTTGTCGGCAGTGGCGCGAGAGCTCGGCATCGGCCAATCCACCGTGACGCGGCATCTGCGCGAACTCGAGGAGGCCGTCGGCGCGCCTTTGCTGAGCAGGACCACCCGGCGCGTCACGATGACCGACGAAGGCAGCCGCTACTATGCTCGAAGCGTCGAGATCCTGCGCCTGGTGGAACAGGCCAGCGACGAGGTGCGCGTTACGCGCGGCGCCCACGCCGGCACGATCCGCATCTCCTGCACGGCGGCTTTCGGTGTGCTGCATGTAAGCCGGCTTATCTTCGAATTTCAGGACGCCTATCCGGATATCGGCGTCGATTTGAGCCTTACCGATGAGCGGATCGACCTCGTGCGGGAGGGAATTGATGTGGCGCTCCGCCTGGGGCCTCTTACCGACAGTTCGATGCGGATGAAGGCGCTTGGCCAAAGCCGACGGCTGCTGGTGGCAGCGCCGGCCTACCTGGCGAAGCGAGGAAGACCGGCCACTCCGCAGGAGCTCATCGGGCACGAAGGCATCCGGATGTCGAATGTGGCAGGCAGCGAAACCCTCGCCCTGCAGGGGCGGGATGGCAGATACCACGCCGTTCCCTTCGGCGGTCGCTTGAGAGTGGACCATGGCCTCGCCGCCCGCGAAGCGCTCGTCTCCGGACGCGGCATCGCGCCAGCGCATCGATGGCTTGTCGGCGATCTTCTGGAGGCGGGAAGGATCGAGGTCGTGCTGCCCGACTATTCGCTTCCTTCCGTGCCGCTCAACATGCTGGTCGTACCGGAACGCGCCGGCATCTCCCGGGTCCGCCTTCTCATCGACTTCCTCGCAAATGAGATCGGCAAGCTTCCGGGAATGGACCATTCGCCGAACGGGCAATGATCAGCCGGCGCTTTTCTGCGGCGCCGCGTGTCTTATCAGGAAAGCTCGCTGTAACACTTTGAACGATGCCCGCCCGTTCAATCGCGCCCGCGGAAACGGCGCTGATAGGCCGGATCGTAGAGCGAACTTTCGCGGAAATCCGATGCCTCCAGACCCGGTCCGACGAAGATCAGCGCAGTGCGTTCGATCGGGTCCGCCGCGACCTTGGCTGCGATATCGCCGAGCGTGCCGCGGACGACGCGTTCGTCCGGCCACGAGGCCTTGGCCACGATCGCGACCGGGCAGTCGGCGCCGTAAAGCGGCGTCAGCTCCTCGACCACCTGACGGAGCGCGTGAATCGCAAGATGGATCGCAAGCGTCGAACCGGTGGCGCCGAAGGCGGCAAGCGTCTCGCTGTTCGGCATCGGCGAGGCACGACCAGAGACGCGGGTCAGCACCAGACTCTGCGCGACCGCCGGGATCGTCAGCTCGCGGCCGAGCGTTGCGGCAGCGGCAGCGAAGGCGGGGACGCCCGGGGTCATCGTGTAGGCGATCCCATTCTTCTCCAGCCGGCGGATCTGTTCTGCCACCGCGCTCCAGACGGAGAGATCGCCGGAATGCAGCCGGGCGACATCCTCGCCGGCTTCGGCGGCGCGGACATATTCCGCCTCGATCTCGTCGAGCGACATCGGCGCCGTGTCGATAATGCGGGCGCCCGGCGGGCAATATTGCAAGAGCTCGGGCGATACGATCGAACCGGCGTAGAGGCAGACGGGGCAGCTGCCGATCAGGTCCCTGCCCCTGATCGTGATGAGGTCTGCCGCGCCCGGGCCTGCGCCGATGAAATGAACCGTCATGATCTGTCCTCTCGAAAAAGCATGGCTCATAGATCGGCTCACGCCTTGATCCACGACCATTGCGTGACCGGCATCGCCGGCCGCCAGCCCGTCATGGCGCCGACGGGCGAGGCCCGGGCGATATCGATTCGGATCAGCGAGCCGCCGAACCGCGCGTGTCGGTCGAGCAGCACCGCTTCCATCTCCGTCGTCACCGCATTGGCGACGAGACGTCCGCCGGGCGCGAGCGCCGTAATCGCCGCCTCCATTACCCCGCGCTTGCTGCCGCCGCCGCCGATGAAGATCGCGTCCGGCTGCGGAAGGCCGCGCAGCGCCTCCGGCGCCTGCCCTTCGGCGACCACAAGCCCCGGAACGCCGAAGCGGGCGGCGTTGCGGCCGATCCGCGCAGCCCGTTCGGACGACGGCTCTATGGCGACGGCGCGCATCGCCGGTTCGGCAAGCATCCATTCGATCGCGATCGAGCCTGAGCCGGCGCCGATGTCCCAGAGGAGTTCGCCCTTGCGCGGCGCGAGTGCCGAGAGCGTCAGCGCCCGCACCTCCCGCTTGGTGATCTGGCCGTCATGCTCGAAAAACCGATCGTCCAGGCCGCTGGCAAGCGTCAGAACGCGTGCATCGGCATCAGCCACCACCTCAAGCGCGCAGACGTTCAGAGCGTCGAGGTCCTCCATCGCGAAGCCGGAAGCGAGATGCCGGGAGACACGCTCGCTTGCGCCGCCGAGCGCTTCGAGAACCGTAAGCCGTGACTGACCGAATCCGCTTTCTGCAAGCAGCCCGGCAAGCGCCTTCGGCCCGTTCTCGTCCGAGGTCAGCGCCAGAACGCGCGCGCCGGGCTGAAGATGCGGCCGTATGAGATCGAGCGGACGGCCGTGCAGCGAAACGGTCGCGACCTCCTGCAGCGCCCAGCCTAGCCGGGAAGCGGCGAGGCTGAAGGCGGACGGCGCGGGGATGGTGCGCATTTCGGCGGCATCGACGCGGCGCGCCAGCGTGGCGCCGACGCCGTAAAGAAACGGATCGCCGGAGGCGAGCACAACGACAGGGCTGCCGCGCCGGGCGACGATCGCCTCCACCGATTTTTCAAACGGGCTCTGCCAGCTATGGCGTTCGCCGCCGATCACCGGCGCGGCGAGTTCCAAATGGCGGGCCCCGCCGAAGACGACGGGAGCTGCCTTTATCAGGCGCTTGGCCTCGTCGCCGAGACCGGCTACACCGTCTTCTCCGATACCGATCACGATGAGCCAGGGAGCGACGATGGCCGAGCCACTGTTCGACATGTCAGCCACGGGCAGACCTCGCATTCTGATCCTGGGTGGAACGACCGAGGCACGGCAGCTCGCAGAGCGCCTGGTCTGCGAACCGCATTACGATGCGGCGATCTCGCTTGCCGGCCGTACCGCCGATCCCCGCCCGCAGCCGCTTCCGACGCGCATCGGCGGCTTCGGCGGCGCCGATGGGCTTGCCGCCTTTCTGCGCGAACGAAAGATCGCCCTGCTGATCGATGCGACGCACCCCTTCGCCGCCCGCATCCCGCTCAACGCCGCCGCAGCGGCCAAGATGACCGGAACGCCGCTCCTTGCGCTCCGCCGCCCCGCCTGGGCGGCAGAGCCCGGCGATCGATGGACCTGCGTCGGAAGCGTCGCGGAAGCGGTGTCCGCGTTGGGCGAGGAGCCGCGCCGCGTCTTGCTGGCAATCGGCCGGCAGGAGGCTTACCATTTCGAGAAGGCGCCGCAGCACAGCTACGTCGTGCGCAGCGTCGATCCGGTGATGCCGCCGCTCGATCTGCCGGATGTCACCGCCATCCTCGCCTCCGGCCCCTTTGCGCAGACCGACGAAACAGAACTGCTCGAACGCCACGGGATCGACGTCATCGTCGCCAAGAACAGCGGCGGTGCGGCCACCTACGGCAAGATAGCGGCGGCGCGTCACCTCGGGATCGAGGTGGTGATGGTCGAGCGCCACAAGCCTGCCGACGTTCAATCGGTCGGCGACTGCGACGAGGCGCTCGAACGCATCCGTCAATGGCTTTCTCCGGTGAAGGACCGCGGCGTGTAGACGAGGTCGTGCTTACCCTCGCGGGCGATGGTGCGCGTCTCCGGCGAACCGATGATCACGCAGGTCGCCATGTCGGCGCGGTCGGGATCGGCCTCACCGAGCGGCATGACCGCTATGCGCTCGTCCGCCCGCCCGGCGGCGCGGCCGAAGATAACCGGAACGCGGGCCGGCAGCACCTGCCGAAGAACCTCGAAGGCCTCGCCGAGTTGCCAGGGACGCGCCTTGCTGATCGGATTGTAAAGCGCGATGACGAGCCCCGCTTCGGCGGCAAGCCTCAGTCGTCTGGTGATGACATCCCATGGCTTCAGGTTGTCGGAAAGCGACATGGCGCAGAAATCGTGTCCGAGCGGTGCCCCGATCCGGGCTGCGACTGCGAGCATCGCGGTGACGCCGGGGGTGATCGTGAGATCCACCTCACGCCATTCCTGCGGCCCCTTGTCGATCGCCTCGCAGACGGCGGCCGCCATCGCGAAGATGCCGGGATCGCCGCCGGAGACGACGCAGACATCTGCCCCGGCTGCGGCGCGCGCGAGTGCTGCCCGGGCACGGTCCAGTTCCTCGCGATTGTCCGAAGCGATGCGCCGTTGATCCGCCCGAAGATGCAGGCGATCGAGATAGGGGCCGTAGCCGAAGAACTCGGTCGCGACCGCAATCGCATCCTCGGCCTCGGGCGTCATTTGCGCCGGATTGCCGGGGCCGGTGCCGACGATGAAGAGCTTTCCGGTCATGCGCTGCCCTCCGATCCGGGCCTTTCCTTCCGGCCGGGCCTGTCCTTACCGCCGGGCCTGTCCTTCCAGCCGGGAACGAGCACCAGCGAGAAATAGGGCGCCTCGTCGTCCGGCTTCTCGCCGAGCGGAACCATCGCCGCATTCCTCATGGTGCCGCGCTCCACATAGACGGCCGCCTCGAGCCTGCCTGCCGCCGCCAGCGCCCGGCGGATCTTCGGCAGGTTGCGGCCGACCTTCATGATGACCGCGGCTTGCGTGTCGGCGAGGCGGCGCTGAAGCTCGCCCTCGCCCATCGTGCCGGGGAGAACCGAGAGCACGTCGTCGCCCTGCACCAGCGGCAGCCCCGCCAGCGACCAGCAGCCCGACATTGCGGTGATGCCCGGAATGACCTCGGCCGGGAAGCGGCCGGCAAGCCGCACATGGAGGTGCATGTAGGAACCGTAGAAAAGCGGATCGCCCTCGCTCAGCACCGCGACCGTCCGTCCGGCGAGAAGATGCGCCGCGACGACCTCGGCCGAGGCGTCGTAGAAATCGGTGATCTGGCGCTTATAGGCGTCGTGATCCTTGTCGATCTCGGTCGTCACCGGGTAGTAGAGCGGCAATTCGGTCATGTCCGGCTTCAAAAGACCTTCCACCACCGCGCGGCCGTTGCCGTTGCGTCCGGCCTTGGCGAAATAGGCGACGACATCCGCTTCGCCGAGTGCCCGGACGGCCTTTACGGTCAGGAGTTCAGGATCGCCGGGACCCGTTCCGACGCCGATAAGCCGGCCTGATACCACCCCGCTCACAGGCCCGGCCTCGCGAGAGAATTCAGCGCGGCGGCGGTCATCGCACTGCCGCCCAGACGGCCGCGAACGATCGCAAAGGGAACGCCATAGGAATTTTCGGCAAGCGCGTCCTTCGATTCGGCCGCACCGACGAAACCGACGGGCATTCCGAGGATCGCCGCCGGCTTCGGCGCGCCGTCGCGCAGCATTTCGAGCAGATAGAAGAGCGCTGTCGGCGCATTGCCGATCGCAACCACGGAGCCAGCCATCCGCTCGCCCCAGAGCTTCAGCGCCGCTGCGGAACGCGTATTGCCGATCTCGGTGGCGATCTCCGCGGTACGCGCATCGCGAAGCGTGCAGATCACCGCGTTGCCGGCGGGCAGCCGGGCGCGCGTCACGCCATGGGCGACCATTTCGGCGTCGCAGAAGATCGGCGCGCCGTCTTTCAGCGCCGCGCGCGCGGCGGAGACGAAGCCGGGCGAGAACACGAATTGTCGCACCGCCTCGACCGATCCGCAGGCATGCACCATGCGTATGGCGAGATCGGCTTCTTCTTCCGAAAATCCGGAAAGGTCGGCTTCCGCGCGGATGATCGCGAAGGAACGCTCATAGATGGCGTTGCCATCGCGGATGTAATCGTAATCAGGCATTTCTATCCCTGTTCAAACGCGGCGGCGATGCGCGCGGTCCCGAGCCGTGTAAGACAGGACAGCGCCGATTCGCCAGCGTCTTTGTTTTCCCGCACGAGCGCGTTCAGCGCGCCGAACGCAGATCCTATTCCGTTTTCATCCCTGTAGGCACTCGACGCGACGGAAGCAGTGCCATTTACGACAAGCGCATATCCTGATGGCGCACCGACGAGCGTCAGCGGCGACGCCGTGGGTCTGGCGCAACCCTTGGGACAGCCGGAGAGATGCACCGTCACCGAACCGTCGAGGAGATCCGGCGCGGATTCGACCAACAGCCTCGCCGTCGCCTTTGTGTCCATGCGCGCCGAGGCGCAGGCGAGGCCCGCGCAAGCGGCTATGTGATTGCGCGGATCGTCGGAGGCGACCAGAAAGCCGTGCGAGCAGGCAAGGCGTTGCACGACGGCCGACGTTTCGCCCGAGAGACCGAGGACGAACAGACCGCGCGGGGGTGCCAAGCGTATCTCGTTTGCGCCGAGCTCCTCCGCCTGTCGGAGGAACGCGACGAGACTGCCCGCATCGGTTTGCGCGAAGGTCAGGCCGACGCCGAGCACGGTGCCGGCGCCGCCGAAGTGGTGGATGCCCGCCGGTGGCGGCGAAATAGCGGGACCGCGCGCGCGCGGCAGGGCATCGCCGGCCGCCGCGCGCTGCCGAAGAAGATCGGCATCAAGGTCGCGGGCGCGGGTAGCGGGGCCGAGTGCAGCGAGATCTCCCAGGATTTCGAGAACGATAGGGACAATTTCGTTCGATTCCAAGAGCGCGACGGGCTTTGCCGAGCGCGCCGTCCCGCCGAGCGAAAGCAGCCATCGCACGCCGTCCTCATGCTCGAACGCCGAGACACGCAGGTCGGCGGTCAGGCTTCCCAGGTGGAAGCGGCCGCCTCCATCCACGACGATCGAGAGTTTCGGCGCGAGCCTGAGCGCCTCACCCGCGCCGGAGATCGCCATACGCAGCGCGCGGGCGAGCGGGCGAGGATCGGCGACTTCGTCCGGGTCGAATCCGGCAAGCGGCGGCGTCTCGATCGCCACCCCTTCGGCAATGGCTATCTCCGCCGCCCCGATCGCTTCGGCGAGCGCCGCAACGCTTTCCGGCGTCAGGCCGCGGATCTGCAGGTTGCCGCGTGCCGTGACCTCAATGATCCCGCTGCCGCATGTCGCAGCCGCACCGGCAATCGCCCTCATCTCGGCCGGCGTGAGGCCGTCGCCTGCCGGTCGCAGCCGCACGAGCAGGCCGTCCCCGGTCTGCATCGGCGCCGCCAGCGAAGGACAGCTCCCGCGGCGCATCGATGCGCCGGTCGCAGATCGGTCGGCTCGTGGAGCGGCGCAGCTTTTCATTCGTCTCGGTAATCCTTCGGTTTCTGCGAGCCAACCCGGCACGCCTGATCGATCGAGCCTATATCACAGGGCGAACGTCGAGAGAGATCAAAGATCTGCCGCCGAGAGCAGGGGCAACGCCCGACTACTCTTCGAAATCGGCGCCCTTGCGCAGCAGATAAATATCCATGATCCAGCCCATCCGCTCGCGCGACGCGGCCCGCGCTTCGAGAATCCGCTCTTTCACCTCGGCGAGGCGCCCTGAAATGACGATCTCGTCGGGCGTGCCGAGATAGGCCCCCCAATAGATCTCGGCGTCCGGATCCTCGATCTTCCGGAACGCCTGCTCGCCGTCGAGCATGACGACGGCCGTCTCGCTTTTGTGCGGAAAACTTTCGGCGAGCCGCCGGCCAGTGGTGATTTCCACCGGCTTGCCGACGAGGTTCAACGGGATGCGATGGCTGGCACAGAGCGCCTGCAGGCTGGTAATGCCCGGAATGACGTCGTAGCCGAAGGCCACCCGGCCGCCCGACTTCACGCGCTCCACGATGCGGATCGTGCTGTCATAGAGCATCGGATCGCCCCAGACGAGGAAGGCGCCGGTCTGTCCTTCCGCGAGCTCGCTCTCCAGCAGCGCCTCGTAGGCGGCGGCGATGCCCGCATGCCACTCGTCCACGCTTTCCACGTAGCTGCGGCCTTCGGTGCGGCGGACGGGCACCGCGAATTCGACGGTGCGGCTGCCGGCCCACGTCACGTAACGGGCGCATATCGCGCGGCGCAGCTCGGCCAACTCCGTCTTTTTCTCCCCTTTGGTCGGGATGAAGAGCACATCGGCCCGATTCAGCGCATTGATCGCCTGAACCGTCATGTGCTCGGGGTTGCCGGCACCGATACCGATGATCAGGATGTGTCGCATGCCGTCTCCCATTGCGCCACCCGCATAGTCGGGCAATCCCACCCGCATAATCGCGTCAGTCACACCCGCATAATCGGGCCAGTCCCGCCCGCATAATCGGGCCAGTCCCGCCCGCATAATCGGGCCAGTCCCGCCCGCATTATCGGGCCAGTCTTTGACGGATCGCCGCGGCGGGTGCAAGGCCCATTCGCGACGGCAAGCGCTACGGCCGCGTCAGCAGTTCGGCGCCAGCTGCCGCTCGACGGCCAAAGGGGGATCTTCCGGCAACCGCCAATCGATCGGATCCAGCCCCTTGGACGTCAAAAACGCATTCGCCTTGGAGAAATGCCGGCAGCCGAAGAACCCCGCATGGGCCGATAAGGGTGACGGATGCGGTGCGGTGAGCACGAGATGACGCGAACGATCGACAAAAGCGGCCTTGCGTTGTGCGTAAGAGCCCCAGAGCATGAAGACGACAGGCTGCGCCTGCTCGTTGACCGCCCGGATTACGGCGTCGGTGAAGCGCTCCCAGCCCTTGCCCTGATGCGAAGCCGCGCGGCCGCGTTCGACGGTCAGCACGCTGTTCAGAAGCAGCACGCCCTGACGCGCCCAGCTTTCGAGGAAGCCGTGGCGCGCCGGCGGAATGCCGAGGTCTTCCTGCAATTCCTTGTAGATGTTGACGAGTGAGGGCGGCGTGCGCACGCCCGGACGAACGCTGAAGCAGAGCCCATGCGCCTGCCCGTCGCCATGATAGGGGTCCTGGCCGAGGATGACGACGCGTACCCTGTCGAGCGGGGTCAGATCGAGCGCACGGAAATATTCGACGCCCCTCGGAAAAATCTGCCGACCCTGCTGCTTCTCCTCCAGCAGGAACCGCTTGAGCTCGGCCATGTAACCGTGGCGGAATTCCCCGCCCAGAACGGCTTTCCAGCTTTCTTCCAGCCTGATCGTCGCGTCCATGTGGATCGTCCACCTCCTTGGGTCTCGTTCCGGAATTTAGACGCATGAGCGCCTATCGCAAGCGCTCGCGTCGTCTCCGCCCCATCGGTTCACCGATTTTGACTACAGCGCAACGGCCGCATTGTATTTCCACGAATATAGCGGTAACCAAAATACCGGAGCGCTATATCTTGGAAAATATCACGAACCGGGAGACTTGGGTGTGACAACGAGAAGAGATTGGCTCAAGGGCGTGTCACTGGTGCTCGGCGTGGTTCTGGCGGGAACGACCTTTGCACCGGCTCAGGCGGCGGAGAAGGTCACCGTGTTCGCCGCGGCGAGTCTCAAGAATGCGCTCGATGCGATCAACGGCGAATGGCTCAAACAGACCGGCAAGGAAGCCACCGTTTCCTATGCGGCGAGTTCGGCGCTGGCGAAACAGATCGAACAGGGCGCGCCCGCCGATGTGTTCATCTCGGCCGACCTCGCCTGGATGGATTACCTCGCAGACAAGAAGCTGATCAAGGCCGGCACGCGCTCCAACCTGCTCGGCAATCGTATCGTCCTCGTCTCCGGCAAGTCGGATGCCCGGGCTGTCGAGATCGAGCCGGGTCTCGACCTTGCCGGTCTTCTCGGCGACGAACGATTGGCCATGGGAGCCGTGGAATCCGTCCCCGCCGGCAAGTATGGCAAGGCCGCGCTGGAAAAGCTCGGGCTGTGGCCGAACGTTGCCGGAAAGGTCGCCGGCGCCGAAAGCGTGCGCGCCGCCCTCCTCCTCGTGTCACGTGGCGAGGCGCCCTACGGCATCGTCTACCGAACCGACGCTGCAGCGGACGCCAATGTGAAAGTGGTCGGCACCTTCCCCGAGGACAGCCACCCCCCAATTGTCTACCCGATCGCGATCACCGCGGACAGCAGGAACGCCGATGCCGCCGCCTACCTCGAATTCGTCCGCTCGCCGAAGGCGGCGGCGCTTTTCCAGGCCGAGGGCTTCACCGTTCTGGAATAGAACTTGCCGAATGATTGCACGACACGGCGCGTCAGGAACGGGAGTACGAGCTTGGACTGGATGGCATTGAGCGACGCGGAGTGGACGGCCGTCCGCCTGAGCCTGCGGGTCGCCACCGTTGCGATGCTTGCGAGCTTGCCGCCGGCGCTCCTTGTCTCGATGATACTTGCGCGCGGCCGCTTCTGGGGCAAGTCGCTCCTGAACGGCCTCGTCCATATGCCGCTGATCCTGCCGCCGGTCGTCACGGGCTTCGCTCTGCTGCTCCTTTTCGGCCGGCGCGGCCCGATCGGTTCATTTCTCGCGGAGAATTTCGGGCTGGTCTTTTCGTTTCGCTGGACGGGAGCGGCGCTCGCCTGCGCGGTGATGGGCTTCCCATTGATGGTCCGCAGCATCCGGCTTTCTATCGAAGCAGTCGACCGCAAGCTCGAAGAAGCAGCGGGAACGCTTGGCGCGAGCCCCGCCTGGATTTTCCTGACGGTCACATTGCCCCTGATCCTTCCCGGCATTCTCGCCGGCATGGTCCTCTCCTTCGCCAAGGCCATGGGCGAGTTCGGCGCGACCATCACCTTCGTTTCCAATATCCCCGGCGAGACGCAGACGCTTTCCGCCGCGATCTATACCTTCACACAGGTGCCGGGCGGCGACGCCGGCGCGATGCGCCTTGCCGCGATCTCCGTCGTTATTTCGATGGCGGCCCTGATGCTTTCGGAAGCCATGGCTTCAGCCGCGGCGCGGCGGACGGTGGCGGCATGAGGCTCGAGGTCGAAGCGCGCCTTCGTCTCGGCTCCTTCGCGATCGACGCCGCCTTCGGCTCGGAGGGCGGCGTGACCGCCCTTTTCGGCCGCTCCGGCTCCGGCAAGACCTCGCTCGTCAACATCATCGCCGGCCTCCTCCGGCCCGATCAGGGCCGCGTCGTGCTCGACGGCGACACGATCGCCGACAGCGAGCGCCGGCTTTTCACCCCCGTCCACCGCCGCCGCTTTGCCTATGTGTTCCAGGAAGCCCGCCTCTTTCCGCATTTCAGCGTCCGCAGAAATCTCGCCTATGGCCGCTGGTTCGCAGGCGCGGCCCGATCGGGGCCCGAATTCGGCAGGATCGCCGAAATGCTCGGCATCGGACATCTGCTCGATCGGATGCCCTCGACGCTCTCGGGCGGCGAGCGGCAGCGCGTCGCCATCGGCCGGGCCCTGCTCGCTTCCCCCCGCCTGCTCCTGATGGACGAGCCGCTGGCCGCGCTCGACGACGCCAGGAAAGCCGAAATCCTGCCCTATCTGGAGCGGCTGCGCGACGAGACGCGGATTCCGATCGTCTATGTCAGTCATTCGGTGGCTGAAGTGGCGCGGCTGGCGGAGCGCGTCGTCGTCATGGAAAACGGCCGGGTCAAGGCCTCCGGCAAAACGGCGGCCGTTCTGAACGAGCCGTTTCCGACATCCGCCGCCGACCGGCTACAGGTGGGGGCGTTGATCGAGGGCATCGTCGACAGTCATGACGAAGGCCACGAACTGACCGTGGTGCGCGCCGGAGACTGCCTGATCCGCGTGCCGCATCTCGTCGCCGAGGCCGGGCAAAGCCTACGCCTCTACATTGCCGCGCGCGACGTCATGCTGGCGACCCGTCGCCCGGAAGGCATCAGCGCCCTGAACGTGCTTCCGGGAACGATCGTCGGCATCTCGTCGCCGCGGCAAGGAAGCGTCGACATGCGCGTAGATTGCGGCGGCAACGTCATCGCCGCGCGCGTGACGACCGTCTCCCGCGATGCGCTCGCGCTTGGTCCGGGAAAGCAGGTGCACGCCATCATCAAGACCGTCGCCCTCGATTATTAGAGAAGCAAATGGTTAGAGCGGCTTTCCGGTTGGCTCCTCTTGCGGAGCACCGTTGCAGTCGCGCATGGCGTCGAGCCAATCGAGATCGTCCGCGATCGCGGCCTGCGCCTTGGCCTCCATCGCCCGGAAGCGCTCGATCAGCATCTCGCCAAAAGCGGTGACCACGGCGCCGCCGCCCTGCTTGCCGCCACGCTGCGAGTCCACCGCCGGCTCCTTGAACATGCGGTTCAAGGCGTCGACCAGCAGCCAGGCACGGCGGTAAGACATATCCATGGCCCGCCCGGCAGCGGAAATGGAGCCGGTCGCGCGGATGTGTTCCAGAAGCATGATCTTGCCGCGCCCGAGACGGCTGTTCGGCGGCAAGTCGATGCGGAGGATCGGGCGGGGGTCGGCTTCGGTATCGTGCATGGAGCGAACATAAAGCCTGGCGCAGGAGACGGGAAGGCGCGACCGCTCAAAGACGATGCGGGAGCTTCGGGCACGGGAACTGTGCATCGCCGCCCGAAACCGGCCAAGCAGGCTTGATCGAAGCCGACATTGGATGCAGCGATAGACATAGCTGAACAAACCCAAGAGATGATCATGCCCGGCCCCGCTCTCGACCCCGTTGAAACCGATGCTTCGCTGCCCGGTAGTGCCGACGTCGTCATCATCGGCGGCGGTATCATCGGAGTGAGCACGGCGCTCTTTCTCGCCGAGCGCGGCGTGAAAGTCGTCCTGTGCGAGAAGGGCGATCTCGGCGGCGAGCAATCGAGCCGCAACTGGGGCTGGGTGCGCGTCATGGGCCGCGATCGGCGCGAGATTCCGCTGGCAATGGAGGCGCTGAAAATCTGGGACACCCTCGATGCGCGCGTCGGCGGCGAGACCGGATTTCGCCGAAGCGGCATTCTCTATATTTCCGAAACGGAGCAGGACGTCGCCAACCGCGATGCCTGGCTCGCGCTTGCGAAACCCCATGGCGTCGACAGCCGCCAGCTCACCGCCGACGAGACCCGGGAGCGCATGGCCGGGGCGGCGATCCGCTACAAAGGCGCGCTCTATACACCGAGCGACGGTCGAGCGGAGCCGCAGAAGGCCGTGCCCGCAATCGCGGCCGGAGCACGCCGAGCCGGCGCACATATCGTCACCGGCTGTGCGGTGCGGGGGGTTGAGAAGAGTGCGGGTCGGGTAAGCGCCGTCGTCACCGAAAAGGGCCGCATCGAAGCCTCGACGGTGGTGCTTGCGGGCGGCGCCTGGTCGCGGCTCTTCTGCAAGGGCCTCGGCATTCGGCTGCCGCAGCTAAAGGTGCGCAACACCGTGCTCAGGACCGCTCCGGTCGAGGGCGGCCCGGCCGGCGCAGGCGCAACGGCGACTTACGCCTATCGCAAACGCCTCGACGGCGGCTACACGATCGCCACCGCGGGTGCCAATCTGCATCCGCTCGTGCCGGACACCTTGGCATTCTTCCGCGATTTTCGCGCGGCGAGAAGGGCCGAGGGCGAGGCCGTGCAGGCAGGCTTGAGCGCCCAGAGCTGGCGCGAGCTTTTCGAAATCGCATCCGTGCCCCTCGATCGGCCCGGCGCCTTCGAGCGCCACCGCATCCTCGATCCTCGGCCCGATCCGAAATCCGTACTCAAGGCATTCGAGGAAGCAAGAAAGGCTCTTCCGAAGCTGCGTACCGTCGAGCCGGTTCAGATCTGGGCCGGCCTGATCGATGTCACGCCGGACGTCGTCCCGGTCATTTCGCACGCGAAAGAGATGCCGGGCCTCGTCATCGCCACCGGCTTCTCCGGTCACGGCTTCGGCATCGGCCCCGGGGCCGGACATCTCGTCGCCGATCTCGTCACCGGAGATCCGCCCATCGTCGATCCCTCCGAGTTCCGCCTTTCGCGCTTTTCCGACGGCAGCCCGATAGAGATCGCGCCACCGGTCCGAAGGCCGGGTCGCCCGCCCGCCTCACGAAAGAAAATTGCCCGCCGCCAGCGCCGGCACCGGCCCGGCGTTCGGTGCCGCATGCGTGCCGGCACGAATCTGTCTTTCTTCGCGCAGCAGCCGGGCGCGGCGGCGAAAGCGCTTCATCTGGCCCCTGACTCGTGGCAGTCTGTGCCCATATCCTGTCGGGAGAGCGGGATGCCGTAGCGGTATGGCAGGCGGGGCGGAGGACACCCCAGGCGCCGGCCGGGAACCGCCGGGCGGCGGCGCCGTTCTTCCGGGAATGGAGTTGCGCGACGCGCAATCCGGAAGGGAGGCCGGAATCCGCATGGATGAATTCAGCCGATTGAGCCTGCATGTCCCCGAACCGGCCGTCCGGCCGGGCGATCTGCCCGATTTCTCCAACGTGAAGATACCGAAGGCGGGCTCGGTGCCGCGGCCGGAAGTCGATGTGGACCCCGAGGAGATCCGCGACCTCGCCTATTCGATCATCCGGGTTCTCAACCGCGAGGGCGAGGCAGTCGGCCCCTGGGCCGGTTTTCTTTCCGACGAAGAGTTGCTGAGGGGTCTCAGGCACATGATGCTGCTGCGCGCCTTCGACGCGCGCATGCTGATGGCGCAGCGCCAGGGCAAGACATCCTTCTATATGCAGCATCTCGGCGAGGAGGCGGTGAGCTGCGCCTTCCGCAAGGCGCTTCGCAAGGGCGACATGAATTTTCCGACCTACCGCCAGGCGGGGCTCCTGATTGCCGACGACTACCCGATGGTCGAGATGATGAACCAGATCTTCTCGAACGAACTCGATCCCTGCCATGGTCGGCAGCTGCCCGTCATGTACACCTCCAAGGAGCACGGCTTCTTCACGATATCGGGCAACCTCGCCACTCAATATGTCCAGGCCGTCGGTTGGGCCATGGCATCCGCCATCAAGAACGATACGCGGATCGCCGCCGGCTGGATCGGCGACGGCTCGACCGCCGAGTCGGATTTTCACTCCGCGCTGGTCTTCGCCTCCACCTACAAGGCGCCGGTCATTCTCAACATCGTCAACAACCAGTGGGCGATCTCCACTTTCCAAGGCATCGCCCGAGGCGGTTCCGGCACCTTCGCCGCAAGGGGTCTGGGCTTCGGCATTCCGGCGCTCAGGGTGGACGGCAACGACTACCTGGCCGTCTATGCGGTGGCGCGCTGGGCGGCCGAGCGGGCGCGGCTCAATCTCGGTCCGACGCTGATCGAATACGTGACCTACCGCGTCGGCGCCCATTCGACTTCCGACGATCCGAGCGCCTATCGCCCGAAAACCGAATCGGAAGCCTGGCCGCTCGGCGACCCGGTCCTGCGCCTGAAGAAACACCTGATCCTACGCGGCGCCTGGTCGGAGGAGCGGCATGCGCAGGCGGAGGCCGAAATCATGGACGAAGTGATCCAGGCGCAGAAGGAAGCGGAACGCCACGGAACGCTGCATGCCGGCGGCAGGCCGTCGGTGCGGGATATCTTCGAAGGCGTCTATGCAGAGATGCCGCCGCATATCCGCCGTCAACGGCAGAAGGCGGGGTACTGACATGGCCAGAATGACGATGATCGAAGCGGTGCGCAGCGCCATGGACGTCTCGATGGCGCGCGACGAAAATGTGGTCGTCTTCGGCGAGGATGTCGGTTATTTCGGCGGCGTTTTCCGCTGCACCCAGGGGCTTCAGGCGAAATACGGCAAGACGCGCTGCTTCGATACGCCGATCAGCGAGTCCGGTATCGTCGGCACGGCCATCGGCATGGCCGCCTACGGGCTGAAACCATGCGTCGAGATTCAGTTTGCCGACTACATGTATCCCGCTTACGACCAGCTCACGCAGGAGGCCGCGCGGATCCGCTACCGCTCGAACGGCGACTTCACCTGCCCGATCGTCGTGCGCATGCCGACGGGCGGCGGCATCTTCGGCGGCCAGACCCACAGCCAGAGCCCGGAGGCGCTCTTCACCCATGTTTGCGGGCTGAAGGTCGTCGTGCCTTCGAATCCATATGACGCCAAAGGCCTGCTCATCTCGGCGATCGAGGATCCGGATCCCGTGATGTTCCTGGAGCCGAAGCGGCTTTATAACGGCCCCTTCGACGGCCACCACGAACGCCCGGTCACGGCCTGGTCCAAGCACGAGCTCGGCGACGTTCCGGACGGCCACTATGCGATCCCGATCGGCAAGGCCGAGATACGCCGCAAGGGCTCAGGCGTGACTGTCATCGCCTATGGTACGATGGTGCACGTGGCGCTCGCGGCAGCCGAGGAGACCGGTATCGACGCGGAGGTGATCGATCTGCGCAGTCTGTTGCCGCTCGACCTCGAGACTATCGTGCAATCCGCGAAGAAGACCGGGCGGTGCGTGGTCGTGCACGAGGCGACGCTGACCTCGGGATTCGGTGCAGAGCTCGCCGCTCTCGTTCAGGAGCATTGCTTCTATCACCTCGAGTCTCCGGTCGTACGGGTAACGGGTTGGGACACGCCCTATCCGCACGCGCAGGAGTGGGATTATTTCCCAGGTCCGGCACGCGTCGGGCGTGCGCTCGCCGAAGCGATGGAGGGCTGACCGGTGGGTGAATTCATCATCAAGATGCCGGATGTCGGCGAGGGTGTCGCGGAGGCCGAGCTCGTCGAGTGGCATGTGAAGCCCGGCGATCCGGTGCGCGAGGATATGGTGCTCGCCGCCGTCATGACCGACAAGGCCACGGTCGAAATCCCCTCGCCAGTCACCGGCAAGGTCCTGTGGCTCGGAGCGGAAGTCGGCGACACGGTTGCGGTGAAGGCGCCGCTGGTCAGGATCGAGACCGCCGGCGAGGCGGGCGATGCTGTCCCGGACAGCGTCCCGGAGGCGCTGGCCGAAAACGTGCTGGACGAGCCCGTCGCCGTCTCCTCCCGGCCTGCGGCCAAGGCGCCGCCGCAGCCCGAAAAACCTGCACCGAGAACCGCGCCGGCGCCGCGCGAAACGACGGATATTTCGCCAAGGCCACTCGCCTCCCCGGCGGTGCGGCTGCGCGCCAGAGAGAGCGGCATCGATCTCAGGCAGGTGGCCGGCACCGGGCCGGCCGGCCGGATCACCCATGAGGATCTCGATCTCTTCATCAGCCGCGGCGCCGGGCCGCTGCCGGCGCAGGCCGGCCTCGTCCGCAAGACCGCCGTCGAGGAGGTCAGGATGACCGGCCTCAGACGCCGGATCGCCGAAAAGATGTCGCTCTCCACCTCACGCATCCCCCACATCACCTATGTGGAAGAGGTGGACATGACGGCGCTCGAGGATCTGCGCGCGACGATGAACCGCGACCGCAAGCAGGAGCAGACCAAGCTCACGATCCTGCCTTTCCTGATGCGCGCGCTGGTGAAGACCGTCGCCGAGCAGCCCGGCGTCAACGCCACGTTCGACGACCATGCCGGCGTCATTCACCGCCACGCTGCCGTCCATATCGGCATCGCCACCCAGACGCCCGCCGGGCTGACTGTCCCGGTGGTGCGCCATGCCGAGGCGCGCGGGATATGGGACTGCGCGGCCGAGCTCAACCGGCTGGCGGACGCGGCCCGCACCGGAACGGCGACGCGCGACGAGCTTACCGGCTCGACCATCACCATCTCCTCGCTCGGCGCCATCGGCGGAATCGCCACGACGCCGGTCATCAACCATCCGGAGGTGGCGATCGTCGGCGTCAACAAGATCGCCGTCCGGCCCGTCTGGGACGGCGCACAATTCGTCCCGCGCAAAATCATGAATCTCTCGTCGAGCTTCGATCACCGGGTCATCGACGGCTGGGATGCCGCGATCTTCGTCCAGCGCCTGAAGACGCTGCTCGAAACGCCGGCGCTGATTTTCGTTGAAGGATAGGCATCCATGAAGGAAATCTCCTGCAAGCTCCTGGTTCTCGGCGCCGGACCCGGCGGCTATGTCGCGGCGATCCGCGCCGGCCAGCTCGGCGTCAACACGGTGATCGTCGAGAAAGCGAAGGCTGGCGGCACCTGTCTGAATGTCGGCTGCATTCCGTCGAAGGCGCTGATCCACGCGGCGGACGAATATCACAAGCTCCGCACGGCTGCCTCGGGCAAGAACCCGCTCGGCCTTTCGTTAAGTGCTCCGGCGATCGACCTCCGGCGAACGATCGCCTGGAAAGACGGCATCGTCGGACGGCTGAACGGCGGCGTCACGGGGCTCCTGAAGAAGGCGGGCGTCAAGGCGGTCATCGGCGAGGGACGCTTCGTCGACGGCAAGACGGTGGATGTGGAAACGGAAACCGGGCTTCAGCGCATTCGGGCGGAAGCGATCGTCATCGCGACCGGTTCGGCGCCGGTCGAGCTTCCCGACCTTCCCTTCGGCGGAAGCATTATTTCCTCGACTCAAGCGCTGGCGCTGACGGACGTGCCGCAGACGCTCGCAGTCATCGGCGGCGGCTATATCGGTCTCGAACTCGGAACCGCCTTTGCCAAGCTGGGCTCCAAGGTCACCGTGCTCGAAGCGCTGGACCGGATCCTGCCGCAATACGACGCCGACCTCTCAAAGCCGGTGATGAAGCGGCTCGGCGAACTCGGTGTGGAGGTCTTCACCCGCACCACGGCCAAACGGCTCTCCGCCGATCGGCGGGGCCTGCTTGCCGAGGAGAACGGCCGCGCCTTCGAGGTCCCGGCGGAGAAGGTTCTCGTCACCGTCGGCCGCCGGCCGGTGACCGACGGCTGGGGGCTTGAAGAGATCGATCTGGACCGGTCGGGCAGGTCCATCCGCATCGACGACCAATGCCGCACTTCGATGCGCGGCATCTATGCGATCGGCGATGTGGCCGGAGAGCCGATGCTTGCGCACCGGGCGATGGCACAGGGCGAAATGGTCGCGGAAATCGTCGCCGGTCATAAGCGGAGCTGGGACAAGCGCTGCATTCCGGCGGTCTGCTTCACCGACCCGGAAATCGTCTCCTCCGGCCTCTCGCCGGAAGAGGCGCGTGCTGCCGGCATCGACGTCAAGATCGGCCAATTTCCCTTCCAGGCGAACGGCCGCGCCATGACGACGCTCGCCGAGGACGGCTTCGTGCGGGTCATCGCCCGCGCCGACAATCACCTTGTCCTCGGTATCCAGGCTGTCGGCCATGGCGTTTCGGAACTGTCGGCGACTTTTGCGCTGGCGATCGAGATGGGTGCGCGGCTGGAGGACATCGCCGGCACCATCCATGCGCATCCGACGCAATCGGAAGCCTTCCAGGAGGCGGCCTTCAAGACGCTCGGGCACGCTCTGCATATGTGAGCGGACCCGGCGTCCCAGGCCCCTTGCGGAGCCGGCGACCAGGCCTCAGCCCATCCGTTCCGACGCGTAGGAACCCGGGCTCGGCGGGAAGACGACGACGCGGTTGCCGTTGATGAAGCAGCGGTGATGGATATGGGCGTGCACGGCGCGGGCCAGCACCTGGCTTTCCACGTCGCGGCCGATCGAGACGTAATCCTCGGCCGACTGGGCATGGGTGATGCGGGCGATATCCTGCTCGATGATCGGACCCTCGTCGAGATCGGCGGTGACGTAATGGGCCGTCGCGCCGATCAGCTTCACGCCGCGCTCATAGGCCTGCTTATAGGGGTTCGCCCCCTTGAACGAGGGCAGGAAGGAGTGGTGGATGTTGATGATCTTCCCCGACATCTTCTTGCAGAGCGCATCGGAAAGCACCTGCATGTAGCGGGCCAGCACGATCAGCTCGGCGCCGGTCTGCTCGACGACGTCCATCAGCTGGGCTTCGGCCTTGGGCTTGTTCTCCTTCGTCACCTTGATGCAGTGGAAGGGGATGTCGTGGTTGACGACCACCTTCTGGTAGTCGAAGTGGTTGGAGACGACCCCGACGATGTCGATCGGCAAGGCGCCGATCTTCCAGCGGTAGAGAAGATCGTTCAGGCAATGGCCGAAGCGCGACACCATGAGCAGCACCTTCATGCGCTCCTCGGAATCACGGATCTCCATCGTCATCTCGAAGCGCTTGATCACCGGTTCGAAGCCTTCGCGCAGCTCTTCGAGCTTGGCGCCTTCCTGGCTGATGAAGGTGAGACGCATGAAGAACAGGCCCGTCTGGAAATCGTCGAACTGCGAGCTGTCGCTGATATAGCAGCCCTTTTCGGCGAGATAGCCGGTGATGGCGGCGACGATGCCGCGAGTGGATTTGCAGCTGACGGTCAGCACATAGCTTTTCATCGATGAATCTCTCGTTTTGAGGTGTTCCCACGCCCTTACACGGGCAGTCGCGCAAAAACTAGCTTGGCGATCTGCGGCCCGCCGATCCATTCGCGACATCGGCTTGGCGGAACAGGCCACACCGATGTGCGAATGACGAAATCGCATCCGAAACGGGGGTCAAGGTTTGGCGCGGTCGGGATGCGCCCTGCGGAAGGCGTCGATGGCGGCGCAGCGGCGATCTATGGCAACGATCCGCGGGCACGCCGAAAGATCGACATCCCAGCGCCGCGCATTGTAGACCTGCGGCACGAGGCAGAGATCCGCCATCGTCGGACGATCGCCATGGCAGAATTCACCGGTCGCGGGGCGGTCCAGCATACGCTCGAAGGCAGCGAGACCCTCGCCGATGAATTTCTGCATCCACTCGCGCCGCGCGGCCCCGCCGTCGCCCGCGCCCGCCATCACATGAGCGACGACGCCGAGATTGCAGACGGGATGGATATCCATCGCCACGGCATAGGAAAGCGCGCGGACGCGTTGCCGGTCGACGGGATGGGACGGGAGGAAACCCGTCCCATCCCGCGTCTCCGCAAGATATTCGATGATGGCGAGCGACTGGGTGAGGCGCTCTCCGTCGATGTCGAGCACCGGCACCAGTCCCTGCGGATTCCGGGCGAGATGCTCCGGCGCGCCATGAGCCTTTGCGAGCAGGTCGACCGGTACGGAGCGATAGGCTTCGCCGATCAGGTTGAGCGCGATCCGCACCCGGTAGCTCGCCGACGAGCGCCAATAGTCATAAAGCACGGTTTCGTTCGCCACACCCGTCTCCACGCTGTCCGACCTCATCCGCGCTGGTATTTTCCGACCTTCTGTTCGATCGCACCGAAAATCGAATGGCCGGTACGATCCTTCATCTCGATGCGGACGACATCGCCGAATTTCAGGAACTGCGTTTTCGGTGACCCGCCTTCGATCGTCTCGATCATGCGCAATTCGGCGATGCACGAATAGCCGGCCCCGCCTTCGGAAACCGGCCTGCCCGGCCCGCCCTCGAGCTTGTTGGAAACGGTGCCTGAGCCGATGATCGTGCCGGCCGAAAGGGGCCTCGTTCGCGCGGCATGCACGATCAGCTGCGGGAAATCGAAGGTCATGTCGATGCCGCCATTGGCTCGCCCGAAAGGCTCGCCATTGAGATCGACGTGGAGCGGCAGATGCAGCTTCCCGCCATCCCAGGCTTCGCCGAGTTCCTCCGGCGTCACGGCGACCGGCGAGAAGGCGGAAGAAGGCTTCGATTGATAGAAGCCGAATCCCTTGGCGAGTTCTCCAGGAATGAGGCCGCGCAGGGAGACGTCGTTGACGAGCATGACGAGGCGGATCGCGGCCCTTGCTTCCTCGAGCGTCGCGCCCGTGGGTACGTCGTCGACGATGACAGCAATTTCGCCTTCCATATCGATGCCCCAGGCATCGTCGGCCATAAGGATCGGATCTCGTGGGCCGAGGAAACTGTCGGAACCGCCCTGATAGATCAGCGGATCGGTCCAGAAACTTGCCGGCATCTCGGCATTGCGCGCCTTTCGGACGAGCTCGACATGATTGACATAGGCCGATCCGTCCGCCCACTGAAAGGCGCGCGGCAGCGGCGAGGCGGCGTCGTGCTCATGGAATCGCATGGTCGGCTGCGCCCCGGTCTCGATCCCCTCGGCGACGCGCTCCAGCCGCGGACCCGCATGCGCCCAGTCGTCAAGCGCCGCCTGCAGCGTGCGGGCGATATGACCCACCTCCGAGCAGCGGGTCAGGTCTTTCGAGACCACGACGAGCTTGCCGTCGCGGGTGGAATCTTTCAGCGTTGCGAGTTTCATGGAGTGGTGTTCCCGATGCGTTGTTGATTCTCGCCGGGGCGGCGCGGATATTGCAGCATGTCACGGTTCGGCGGCGGAAGTCACTTGATTCCCGGCGTGCCGTCGAATTTCCGTTCGAGGCCGGACCAGCAATCCATGTAGTCGTCCTGCAGCGTCTCGAGCTCTGCCGCAAACGTCGTCAGCTGCTGGGGGAAGCGGGTCTCGAACATGAATGCCATGGTGTTGTCGAGCTTCACCGGCTTCAGCTCGCCGTTCGACGCCTTCTCGAAGCCGGAGAAGTCCGGTCCGTGCGCCAGCATCATGTTGTGCAGGCTCATGCCGCCCGGAACGAATCCTTCCTCCTTGGCGTCGTAGCGCCCGTAGATCAGCCCCATGAACTCGCTCATGATGTTGCGGTGATACCAGGGCGGGCGGAACGTATGCTCGGCGACCAGCCAGCGGGGCGGGAATAGGACGAAGTCTACATTGGCCGTCCCCTCCTCTCCGGAAGGGGCCGTCAACACCGTGAAGATGGACGGATCGGGATGGTCGAACAGGATCGCGCCGACCGGCGAGAAGGTCTTGAGGTCGTATTTGTAGGGCGCGTAATTGCCGTGCCAGGCGACGACGTCGAGCGGCGAATGGCCGATCTCGACCATATGGAAGGAGCCGCACCACTTCACCTGTACCCGGCAGGGCGTTTCCTTGTCCTCGTAGGCGGCGACCGGCGTCTTGAAGTCGCGCGGATTGGCGAGGCAATTGGCGCCGATCGGGCCGCGATCCGGGAGCGTGAACTTCGCGCCGTAATTCTCGCAGATGTACCCGCGCCAGACCTTCTCCTCTCCGAGGCGCGTGACCTTGAACATCATGCCGCGCGGTACGAGGCAGATTTCAGACGGCTCCACCTCCATCCTGCCGAGCTCGGTGAAAACCTGGATCGCACCCGTTTCCGGAACGATCAGCAGCTCGCCGTCGGCGTTGAAAAAGTAGTCATCCACCATGTCGGCATTGAAGGCATAGGCATGCGCAGCCATGCCGGCTTGCGTCAGCGCGTCGCCCGCCGTCGTCATGGTGCGGATGCCTTGAAGAAAGGTCAGGCTCTCCGAGGGCGCCGGCAAAGGACTCCAGCGCAACTGCCCGAGCGCCAGGGAATGCTCGCCCACATGCGGCGCCGTCTTCCAATGCGGATAGTCGATCTTGCGGAAACGCCCGGTGTGGCGGACGCTCGGTCGGATACGGTAGAGCCAGGAGCGCTCGTTGGTGCCGCGCGGTGCCGTAAAGGGTGAGCCGGACAGCTGTTCGGCATAAAGGCCGTAATTGCATTTTTGCGGGCTGTTCTGCCCCTGCGGGAGCGCCCCAGGCAGGCTTTCCGTCTCGAAGTCGTTGCCGAATCCAGGCATATAGCCGGCTGTGCGCTGCTGACCCGAACCTACCCGCCGCTGTTTTTCCGCTTTCTCCAACATGGCTTGAGCCTCCTCTTCTCTTCGCTATATTAGTTACAATCGTAACTATCGATTTTGTAACTATCAAGGAAGGAAGGCCATGGCCGAAGAGCGGTTCGAACTGGAGAACTTCCTGCCCTATCGGCTGAACCGGGCGGCGGAATTCGTCGCCTTGCGCTTTGCCGCACAATACAAAGCGCGTTACCAGCTGACGCGGCCGGAATGGCGAACGCTTGCGGCACTCGGCAGCTCCCGCCGCAGCATGACGGCAACCGAAATCGGCGCGCACTCCGCCATGCACAAGACGAAAGTAAGCCGCGCGGTCTTCAGCCTCGAGCAGCGCCGCTGGTTGAAGCGCGAGCAGGACGGACGAGACCGTCGTTTCGAGCATCTGGCGCTGACGCCGGCGGGTCGGCAGGCCTTTAGGGAGCTGACGGAGCTTGCGAGCGACTATCAAACGGAACTGCATTCCGTGCTTGGAGCAGAGAATATGGAGGCGCTTTCGCAGGGCCTGGGCGCCGTGGAACGGGCGATGAATAATCTCTAGCGAGGCCCTTCCCTAGCGCTGCCGCCTACCCCTTCATCCGCGCCGGTATCGGCAGACCCTCGAAACTCTTGAGCGTCTCCAGCACGATCGATGTCTTGACGTGCTGCACGCTGTCATGCGGCAGGAGGACCTCGTTGACGAAGCGGGAGAGCCCGGCAAGATCCGGCGTCACGACGCGCAGGTGGTAGTCCATTTCACCGGTCAGCGCATAGGCCTCCAGCACTTCCGGCAGAGCCGAGACGAGGTTGGCGAAACGCTTGGCATTGTCGCGATTATGCGTGGCCAGCGTGACCGAAATCACCACCATCAGATCAAGCCCCAGCTTCTGACGGTCGATCTGCGCCTGATAGCCGGTGATGAACCCTTCCGCCTCCAGGCGCGTACGCCGGCGCGAACATTGCGAAGGAGACAGCGCGACGCGCTCGGACAATTCATTGTTGGTCAGATGACCGTCGCGCTGCAGTTCACTCAGGATCTTGAGGTCGAATCCGTCAAGCAGCTCCATTCATGCACCCTCGAACCATTCTCTGCACAATTCATGCGCCGATCTTGGCGAATCGCGCAAGAATACAAGCACCATGCATCGGAACTGCGCCATAATCCAGCAGAGTTTGGAGGATAAGAGGAGACTGACGATGGGCCCGTTCCCCCATGACGCACCGCCGCCGGCGATTTCGGCGGAAAACCCCGCCGGGACGGACGGTTTCGAGTTTGTGGAGTTCGCCCACCCCGAGCCGGAGAAGCTTGCGGAGCTCTTCGGACGCATGGGCTATTCGCCGGTCGCCAGGCACAAGACCAAGGACATCACCGTCTGGCGGCAGGGCGATATCAACTATGTCCTGAACGCGGAGGCCGGATCGCATGCCATGCGCTTCGTTGGCGAGCACGGGCCCTGCGCCCCCTCGATGGCCTGGCGCGTCGTCGACGCGAAGCATGCCTTCGAACATGCCGTTGCCAAAGGCGCCGAAGCCTATACCGGCAGCGACAAGTGCCTGGACGTGCCGGCGATCGTCGGCATCGGCGGCTCGCTTCTCTATTTCGTGGAAACCTACGGCGAAAAGGGATCAGCCTACGACGCCGAGTTCGAATGGCTGAGCGAGCGTGATCCGAAGCCGGCCGGAGTCGGCTTCTACTATCTCGACCACCTGACCCACAACGTCTATCGCGGCAACATGGACAAGTGGTGGGCGTTCTATCGCGAACTGTTCAATTTCAAGCAGATCCATTTCTTCGACATCGATGGCCGCATCACCGGCCTCGTCAGCCGGGCGATTACCTCGCCCTGCGGCAAGATCCGCATTCCCCTGAACGAATCGAAGGACGACACGAGCCAGATCGAAGAATATCTGAAGAAGTACAAAGGCGAAGGCATCCAGCACATCGCCGTCGGTACCGAGGCGATCTACGATGCGACCGACAAGCTCGCCGCAAACGGTCTGAAGTTCATGCCAGGGCCGCCGGAAACCTATTATGAAATGTCCCATCAGCGTGTTCACGGACACGACGAGCCGATCGACCGGATGAAGACACACGGCATCCTGATCGATGGCGAGGGCGTGGTGAATGGCGGCATGACGAAGATCCTGCTGCAGATATTCTCGCGAACGGTGATCGGTCCGATCTTCTTCGAATTCATCCAGCGCAAGGGCGACGAAGGCTTCGGCGAGGGCAATTTCCGCGCATTGTTCGAATCGATCGAAGCCGACCAGATCCGGCGCGGCGCCCTTGGCCACGAGGCCGCGGAATAAGCTGCCGTGCCGTAGAGACGCCGCGCGGCAGCCCGCGCGTCAAGGCCTGTTGAGATTCCGGCCACCCGCCGCCGCTTGCTTGATCGCCTTATCCCTGTGCTCGTCACAGGGATAAGGGCGGAGAGGGTGCGGTCCCTCGGCGCGCTTCATAAACCGCGAAGATAATGAGGCGGCGCGGAAGGTCGCGGGTCACGCCCGTGTACAGCGTCCCGCTTCGCTTCGATGTAGTAGCCGCACATCCCGATCCCTCATTCCTGTGCTTGTCACAGGAATCCAGCCAGACCAAGTCCTTGGGCTGAAAGAACGCTTCCCGCGCCGCAGACGCGGCGCTGCTGGATCCCTGTGACGAGCACAGGGATGAGGATGAGGAGAGATTGCAGTCCTCCGAAAACTTTTCTACAGCGCCGCGCGTCTTGTCAGACGCGCAAAGGTCGCTGTTAGCACCTTGGACTGCTCAAGGCTCTGACGGTCAGTTGCGCCAGCGCGTCGGCGACGGCGTGCGGGAAGGGCCCACGCCTCCGTCGTTTCTGAAATAGCGGGAGGCCGCCTCGGTGCGATTGCGCACGTTCATCTTCTTGTAGATGTTGCGCACATGCACCTTGACGGTGTTTTCGGACAGTCCGAGGCGATCTGCGATGATCTTGTTCTGCGTGCCCATGCAGATGAGATCGAGAATCTGGATTTCGCGTGTCGTGAGGACGACCTGGCCGCCAAATCCTTTCCCGCGCTCCGGATCGACACTTTCAGAAGCCGTCTCGTTCGGGGTGGCGAGGTCCCGCTCTCCGGGATTCTTCGGCGCAAGGCGCCTGAGCAGTGCGGCGGGAAAATGTTCGCCGCCCTTCATCAGGAGGTCGATGGCGGTAAGGCAAACGTCGAGGTGGAGATTCAGGGGCAACACGCCGTGGATCATCCCCTCCTCGACCAGATGCGAAACCGACGCGTCGATCCCTTCCGCGTTTTCGACCAGCAGACCGACGGCCGCTTTCGGGTGGAACTCATGAATCATCCTGATGATCGATGGAAAGTTCGCCATGGGCACGCGGTAGAGCATGACCAGCATCACACCTACGAGGTTGCCGTCCAGAAGGCTGTCGGCGTCCGAAAGCCGCACCACTTCCTGGTCCTGAAAGCGTGCGCCGATCGCCTGGGTCAGACACTCGGCGAAGAGGTCCGTCCTGGCTAGCATGACTATTTTGCTTTTTTTCGGTAAAACACTTTTGCTGTCTTCGAACCCGCCCAACCCCGAACTCGCACGATACATTATCCCCTCCTCGGACTTCCCCTTGGTTTTTACGGGTTTTTTACCCATGGTGGAGAAAGGCCCGCGTTGTGAAAATTGCTTGGATTAAAAAAATTTCTCGAAAAAAAAGAATTTATATTGGCTAATGTATCGTAAATATGGGGGATGTAAAACCGCCCAAAAGGATTAGGTGGCGGCCACAATCCTGTCTAAATCGTTCAAGAACGAACCAATTTTGGGCGAATCCGCGAAATTCGTGCCGGATCGGCGACGCCACCTCGCGCCTTTCGCCCTACCCTCGCTTTTGAGGGGTGCACCGCACCCTGCGCCTCGTCAGACCCGGATGGTCTTCGTAGTAACTCGGACAAGCATTCGCCACTCAGTCTGACGAGGTCGATACTCACATCGGGTTATCACGAAGGTAATGCGGGCGCGGCCAATTCGGTCGATCGCGTGCTGAGGCAGATGTCCGACGCACTTTCCGCCAAGGAACCCTGCAGCCGGCCTTCGCTCAGCAATCCAAGCGTGCCGGGGCAAACGAACTGCACATTTGAGATCGCGATTGTCGAGTATTTTCAGTCCTTTATCTGAGCGCCTCGATCGAGGTACATGCGCAGGCATGGCGAGTCGATCGCGAGCTGCACTCGAGACGAGTGCGTCGGTCGCCGCGCAGCGAATAATGAGCGACAAATCCGAGAGGGGCCGGTGCCGAGTCTCATAACCACAATAGGTAGCTTTCACTCGACTGCGTTCCAGATCACACTCCAATGGTCGCACCAACATTCTGTGCGTCTTCGATCATTGTTTCTCGTAGAAGATCGGAAATATAGATACTTACGTTTATATCACAAATATTATGACTATTCGTTACCATACGTAGGAATTTAGGCGCTTAGTATCGCGCTGAAATGACATTGCAAGCAGAGACGGAACATTCATTTCCGCTAAACCGCCAAAAGAGCCAGCGCCTCAAGAATCCTATAAAAGATGAAGGGTTTCGGTGCTGGCTCCCCCTCTTATGAGGAAGTGCTTATGCCCGATTCCTCACAGAAGAATCTTGGGCTCCACGACAACTTCAGTGCCGATGACGAGCTGAAGACGGGTGCGCTTGCCGATGGCGTAGCGATGAACACGTCCAGCAGGTCGGTTGCCGGTGGCAGCACCAGTCTCACCGAGACCGCCGGGGGTGACTTTGCCTTCTCCCTCGGCGACGGCTTTTCCTTTTCCCTGAATGTCGACAATGTTCTGGGCAACGGCGCCAGCATCTACGAAGCCGGGTTCAGCCTGGCCCAGGCCAATAGCCTGGCCGATCAGGACCGCGCTTATGACGTCGGCAAGAGCGGCAATACCGATCCCGGCACAGGCAGCGGAGAACCTGGTGGCGACGGCCTCACCACGGACGGTTGGGATCTCAAGAGCGACGAGGGTGCATCCCACCCCTCGACGGCGACGCCGCCAGGCCCGGCAAGTCCGGACTTCCACCACGAAATCGTCCAGGGCGCGAACCTTCTCAGCAACGCCGACGTCAGCACCACCGTTGGCGATCCGGGCGTGACCCCGGCGGGGTCGGATAGCGACCTCGAATGAACGACGGGATGCACCGGCCGTGCTGGATATCGACCGCGGGCGAACGCCAGCACGTTTCCTTCAATCGTATCCGCTTGAAGAAAAAATGAGGTTTAAGGCACCCTTTGCTGCGGAAAGGGGAAGGATTGGACGATGCATTCGGAGAAGATCAACGAGATCGTTGCGCATTTCATAGGGCTGTTCAACACGGCGATCGATGACGCGCGTATAAGATTTGAATACCTGCAGGGATATGAAACCCCGAAGACTGCGCAAAAGGAGGACTCCGACTACGTGCAGTCGCCTGATTTCCGGTCTGACTTCGCGTTGAAAAGCTACGACCCCGAGATCTCCTACGAACTCCGGGCTTACGACATCGCCCGGCTCGACTCCGCCGATCATGCCGCCCCGTCACGGCATCACCTCGACCAACCGGCCGCCGCGGCGCAAGCCGGACAGGTGGATGTCCGGTCCACGGAGAACCACGGCATTTCCGGCAACGGCCCCGAAGCGTCGGATACGATGCCTCCTGCGGCTCCCGACGCGGGCTTCAGCCATATCTATCAGGCAAGCACCCTTCATGACGACGATGTCGTGAACCTGACCGGCATGCTTGCGGAGCCGCGCAACCTGACGCATGTGGACCAGACGCTCGAAGGCTTTCTCGCGGAAGCCCTTGAAGCCTCGCCCTTCGCGCAGATCGGCGCCGCCGATGCGCCCGCCTCTTTCGCCGCAGTGGCTGCGAACCTTGAAGCACTTGCCTCCATGGCGGACGCCAGCCAACAGGCCGTTCCGACCGCGCCCGCGACAGGCGGACCGGAGAACCTTCCGCAATCCGCCTCTCCGGACGAATTGGTGAAGAACGAGGCGGGCGATGCCGTTCTCGTCGCAGAACGCATCGAGGGCACCTATGTCAACGGCACCCGCGCCGACGCCGCGCCGGAACTGCGCGACAACCTTCCGGGGCGAGAGCACACTGCTCACCCCGCCGGGACGCCCCTCGACGAGCCGCTCCAGAACGGCGACCTCGACATCCATGCGGGGACCAATGTCGTCGCCAATGTTGCCAGCGTTGTCGGCGCAGTCGAGGCCCCGCCCGTGACCGCCGTGATGGGTGACTACCACCAAATCGATGTCATCTCGCAATCCTACGTCTATGCCGACAGGGACACGCTCGACGGCGCGATCTCCGGCACATGCGCGACGATGACCACGACCGTCGCACTGAACATAGCAAGCTTCGGTGGCGGAGAAACCGGGGCATGCCTGCCCGAGGAAGCGGAGATTCCGGCCGAATCTTCGACATTCCCGACAAGCTGGCGCGTGAACGTCGTCGAAGGCGATCTTTCCATCGTCCATTGGGTCGAGCAGTACAACTTCGCCAGCGACAATGACAGCCTGACCGTCACCAGGACGGGTGCGGAGACGACCGTGCTCAGCGGCGGCAACACGGCAGTGAACGTCGCATCGTTTCTCGGCATTACCGAGCATTACGATCTGATCCTCGTCGGCGGCCGGCTGATCGATCTCGACGTCATCAGCCAGATCTCCATCCTCTACGACAATGACGACATCGCGGGCGTATCCGCCGGCAAAGGCATCGCGCTGGACACGGGCGGCAATCTCGTCTGGAACATGGCCTCGATCGGAAACGTGAGCTCCGGCGTCCGCTTCGAGGCGATGCCGGACTACTTTCATGAGGCCGCCGACCAGATGCACGAGGGCGACGGCACATTGCCGGACGAACTCCTGCGCGACAATGCTTTCGAAGGCTATGCCGACCTGCACATCCTGTTCATCACCGGCAATCTCTATGACGTCACGATCGTCCAACAGGTCAGCATTCTCGGCGACGCCGACGCCGTCTCGTTTGCCGCGGGCAAGTTGCTCGAAGACGGACCGGAGGCCTCGGTCGCGGTGCATACGGGAAACAATGGCGTCTTCAACGTCGCAGAGATCATCGACTCCGGCGGGACGACCTATGTCGGCGGCGAGACCTATTCCGACGCAGTGCTCATCCAATCGGGAATAGTCGACGGAATGCCGGACCTTCAGCGGGACAGTGGCGGTCTGACGACCGAACTCATCGCCTTTATCGGCGAGGATACGGCGCCGCAGGGCGGAGACATGGACGGCGATCACGGCACCGACCTGTCCGGCAGCCAGTGGAGCGACGTCATGCATACGATACTGGCTTGAAGCCGATCCGCTTCGAGCTCTCAGGGTTGCACAGCTTCGAACGGAGATCCGTTGGACGGTCCTGACCGAAACTTCAAGGGCCAAGCGCAGGGGAGCGAGCATGAACGACATGTCGAAGTGGTATGCCGGGCGAGGCAAGCCGCAGCGCCAGGATGTCGCACGGCTGGAGCTGCCCGATATAGCCGAAGCGGAGGCTGTGGCACCCTTCGAAAGGCCGCCAGGGCCGAACGGAAAGGCAGACGCGGCAAGGTTCTCGGAGCAAAAGCAAGCATCGGCATCGGCCGATGCGTGCCGCGACGAGGGCGACGTTCCCAAGGTGGAAAGACGACAGGCCCCGGGACTGCCGCGAACGATCGAAAATGACCCGGGCCCGATGAAGCAGGGCGACCTTCGCCCGGTTGAACGCAGCGCAACAGGTGAAGGGAAAGCGAGCGAAGACGGCGGCGGCAGGAGCACGCTTCACAAGCGCATGGGACCGGCGAACTTCGCTGCCAGCCTGCACAACGGCATGGCCGCTGTCCGGCGCAACATGCTGATCGTCATCGCTTTCACCCTGGCCATCAACGTCCTCGTCCTGGCCATCCCGATCTATTTGTTCCAGATCTCCGACCGGGTCCTGACGAGCCGCTCGCAGGACACGCTGGTCATGCTGACGGTCGCCGTGCTCGGCGCCGTGGCGCTCCAGGTCATTCTCGACGCGATCCGCCGCTTCATCCTGATGCGCACCGCCGTCGAAATCGAGGTCCAGCTCGGCACACCGATCCTCAGTGCGGCAGCCCGGGCCTCGCTGCACGGAAGCGGCCGGGACTACCAGATATTGGGCGACCTGCAGCAGCTTCGCGCCTTCATCACCTCCGGCACGCTCACCGCTTTCCTCGACGCTCCACTGACACCGCTCTTCGTGGTCGTGGTCTACCTCATACAGCCACAACTCGGCATGATCGTCATCCTGTGTTGTACGGTTCTGATCGTCATCGCCTATCTCAATCAGAAAGCGACGACAAAACCATTCAGCGAAGCCAATGCCTCCCTCGGCCGGGCCAATTTCCATCTCGATTCGATGGCCCGCAACGCCCAGATCATCAATGCGCTGGCGATGATTCCGGAAGCAGTCAGAATGTGGGGCCAGGAGACGGCGGCCTCGCTCAAGGCGCAGGTCTACGCCCAGGACCGCAACATAATCTTCACCGGCGCATCCAGGGCCGTGCGGATGTTCACCCAGGTGGCGCTTCTCGGCTGGGGAGCGCATCTGGCGATGGAAGGGCAACTGACCGGCGGCATGGTGATCGCCGCTTCGATCATTGCCGGGCGTGCGCTCGCGCCCGTCGAAGGAGCCATCGAGGGCTGGAACCAGCTCAATCACTCCCGCGCCGCCTATCAGCGCATCAGGCAGCTCTTGCTCACCTCGCCCTTGAACTTCCCGCGGCTGCGCCTGCCGAAGCCGGAAGGCAGGCTCGACGTCGAGCGCATCCTCTTCGTCCCGCCGCCGCAGAAGCGGGTGATCCTGAACGGCATCTCCTTTTCGCTGGCAAAGGGGGAATCGCTTGCGGTCATCGGCAATTCCGGCTCCGGCAAGACCACCCTCGGCAAGATGCTGGTCGGCTCGATTCTGCCCACATCCGGCAGTGTACGCCTCGATCTCATGGATCTGCGCAACTGGGATCAGCGCCAGTTCGGCGAAAGCATCGGCTACCTTCCCCAGGACGTTCAGCTCTTTCCGGGAACGATCAAGGCCAATATCTGCCGCATGCGCGAGGATGTGGACGATAGCATGGTTTATGAGGCGGCGGTGCTCGCCGACGTGCACGAACTGATCGCAACTTTTCCGCAAGGCTACGAGACCGTGGTCGCCGCTGACGGCGCCCCGCTGTCGGGCGGTCAGAAACAGCGCATAGCTCTGGCGCGCGCCTTCTTCGGCAACCCGAAATTCGTCGTCCTCGACGAGCCGAATTCGAACCTCGACAGCAATGGCGAGGCCGCACTTGCCCGCGCGCTGGTGCATGCGAGGAAGGAGGGCATCACCACCGTCACCATCACGCAGCGCCCTGCTCTCCTGCAATGTGTCGACAAGATCATGGTGCTGCACGAAGGCACCGTGGCGATGTTCGGCGCCCGAAACGAGGTGCTCGCCGCGCTTGGCGCAAAGGCCGAAGGCGACCGCGGGCAATCCCGCATTCACGGAGACTGACGATGCAAAGCGACAGGCGGAGCACCGAACCTCGAAATCCGGCGGAGTGGTATGCCGAGGTCCCCCGGTCGATCAGGCGCCACAGTCTGGTTGGCCTGGCGCTGATCGCGATCTCCTTCGGCGGCTTCGGCTACTGGGCTTTCGCGGCACCGCTCGCCGCGGCAATCATCGCCCAGGGAAGCTTCGTCGCCAACGGCAACAACAAGATCGTCCAGCATCTGGAGGGCGGCATCATCGAGGAACTGCTGGTCGCCGAGGGCGACAAGGTCAAGGCCGGCGACATTCTCGTGAAGCTCGATCAGACGGTCGCCCGGGCCAACGCCCGTATGCTCAACCTCAAGCGCCTCCGCCTGGAGGCAGTCGTCGGGCGGCTGAGGGCGGAGGCGGTGGGCGAAGATGCCTTCAGCGTACCCGAAATCGTCGCCCGGCAGGCCGACGACCCCGACATTCGCGCCATCATGGAAAGCCAGAACGTCAATTTTCAGAGCAAGAAGATCAAGCTGCGCGACCAGCTGAACCTGATCGACCAGAACATTCGTTCGCTTGAATTCCGGGCCAGGGGATACGCTCTGCAGCAGGCATCGTTCAACCGGCAGCTGGAGATTCTCAACGAGGAGCGGGAGGCCAAGAGCAAGCTCGCCGACAAGGGCCTGATCCGGCGCCCGGAACTCATGGCGTTGGACCGCGCGATCGCCGATGCGATCGGCGAGATCGGCCGGCTCGAATCCGAGGTCAAGGAGAGCTACACGCAGATAGACCGCTACCGACAGGAGGCGGTCATCGCCGTCAATACCAACAAACAGGCGGCGCTCGACGGCCTCGAAGCGGCCGAGGCCGATCTCGACAGCGTACGCGAGCAGGTTCGGGAGGCGTCCGAAGTGCTCGGCCGCGCCACCATCCGTTCGCCTGTCGACGGCACCGTCGTACGCAGCTATTTCCACACGGCCGGTGGCGTCATCGCAAGCGGAAAGCCGATCATGGAGATCCTGCCGGCCAATGTGCCGCTGATCATCGAGGCGCAGCTGCTGCGCACCGCCATCGATCAGCTCAAGGTCGGCGAAGACGCCACGATCCGGCTTTCGGCACTCAACCGCCGCACGACGCCGGTGCTGAAAGGCAAGGTCTTCTACGTCTCGGCGGATTCGATCGAGGAGGAAGTAGCCGGCGGCCAGCAGCGCGACGTCTATATCGTGCGCGTCGAAGTGCCGGCGAGCGAGATCGGGCGCATCCACGGCTTTCACCCCGTGCCCGGAATGCCCGCCGAAGTGTTGATCACCACATCGGAGCGCACCTTCTTTGAGTATCTGACGAAGCCCATCACAGACAGCATGTCGCGCGCGTTCAAGGAGACCTGAATGCAGGACGTCTATGGAAGCCGGTTTCGATCGGCGGAATATGCAAGTGCGCAAATCCGGTTCCGGCGCATCTTTCTCGGGACCGCTTGGAGATCGCCATGGCGGCTGCACAGGATGTGCTTTTGCTCGTTGGTCGCCTGAACTACGTGTGGACCAACACCGAAAGCCTGCTCATCTACGTGATCGCCCACCTTCTGGGGGTGGAAAAGGACGCGGCCATCGTCGTTTTCCTGACGCTGAATACGACGCGCGCCCGTATCGATCTGACAGAGCGCCTGGCGAAGCTGCCGCGGATCCCGGCGGCGACTCGCGACGAGGTGCTCGCCATTACCGTGCGGTTGAAGCAGCAATCGAAGATGCGCAACAAGTACAATCATTGCATCTACTCCGTCGACGAGCAGGGCGAGATTTCGAGCACGCAGTTGATGCGGCTCGTCGAAGGCGAGAAGGACGTGCGCTACGGCAAGGTCGAGCAGCTCGATGCCCGCGAGTTGGCGCGTCTCGACAATGCGGTTCGCGAGATCACCGATATCAGCAGACGTCTGTGGACGTTCATTCGATCGAGGCCGAACTTCGACGAGCGCTCGATATAGGGGAGCAGCCGAATACCGGCACTCGGTAGTTGTCCTTCGCAGTTGGACGGTGTATACTGAACAGAAGCATTATTGTATTCAATTATTCACTAACGTAACGATTTTGGCGCGTATCGAGTATATTGCCGCAAAGAGACGACAATGACAGTCCACGTTATCGACTGCATCGAAGAATTTAAAAAAAATCATAGAAACTGGAACAAGATATATCGTTCAGATCCGGAAGCGCACGCTTTTCTCTCCTGGCCCTGGCTGCAGGAATACCTTCCGCACCGCGAGAGGTGGCTCATTCTGGCCTGGAAACGCCGCGCCGCCGGAAAACGGTACGACGCGTTCCTGCCGCTCGAGCTGGCGACCTCTCAGGACGAGGACACGGGTCTCTTCGTCGACGAAATTCTGATGATCGGCAATCACGGAACCGGACGCACCGGCTTTCTCTGCGCACCTGGCCTTGAAAGCGAGGCGGCGGACGCATTCGCCGGCATCCTCGCGTCCGAAAACTGGACAAGCATCCGGTTCGACCGCTGCGGCGCGGCCTCGGCGCGGCTCGAACGGTTGCTCGATGCCTTTCCCGAAGGGGAGTTTGCGCGCGTCGACCCCGCCGACGAGGGAGAGAGGATCGACGCCTGTGGGCGTCGCCTCCGCAGTATGCTTCTCAGAACCCTCACGGGCAGGAACCTGCGCGACTGCCTCAATCGCCGCAGCCTGGTCATCGTCTTGGAGCGGGCGGTGGCGCTGCACGCCTTTGGCGACTTCGACGGAGCCGAAGCGGGCTATCGGCAGTTGATCCGCACCGTTCCGGGACATGTCGAGGCGCGCTGTCGCCTTGCGCATCTCTTGAGCGACGTGGGCGAATATGGGGAGGCGGAGCATCTTTATCGCACCTTGCTGCCGGCAGTGCCGAACGCGGACGACGTTCTCCACTGGCTCGGCGACACGCAAATGGCGCAGGCATTCTACCGCAAGGCGGGCAAGACGTTTCAAGAGCTGCTTGCCCGCTACCCGCATCGAGGCATCCTGCGCTACAAACTCGCGGTCGCGCGCTTGGCTTCGGGCCAAAGGGATGCCGCTATCGCCACCTTCCAGAGCTTCCACGACATCGTATCCGACGACGCGAACCACGTCCTCTGCAAGACGAGAGCAGAGGAGATCCTGATCCGCCTGAGGGGTGTCGCCGGCATGGAGGAGCAGGATGAGGAGCAGGAGCCCGAGCCGGAGCAGGAGATGCAGGCGCAGGAGGATGCGATTCGGTTGACGGCAGCTGCGCAGCCGCTCCTGACACCTCTGCTGCCCGCGGGCTCATCCGCCCATCTGCATGCGAAACCGTCGACATATGGCTGGAAGGCCTCGAAATTGAAGCACTGAAACCGGTTTCTGTCTGCATCCCGCCACAGCGGCGCGTGCTGCCGGGGCGCGCCCGTCGCTGTGGCATCTCGATCATGTTGATCCGAAACCAACAGGTTGGAGCGGGATGCGGGCGGAAACGGCACACGCTTTTTCCGCATCCCGCTCAGCTTTAGGGACGCTTCTGAATGATCCCGTAGACGACGTTGCGGTTCGCACCGAACTGCACGCGCGCTTCGATGGCTTCCCTGTCGGCGCTGGCATGAATGATCTGCCACATGTCGAACTCCGATCGAAGCAGCAGCGCCCAGTTCATGAAGGTTTCCATGTAGCCGTCGACATGGATGTCGCGCGCGAAATTGGCAAAAAGGAAGACCCCGTTGGGCTTCAGCATTTCCAGGCATCTCCGGGTGAGCTTCACCGCCACCTTTTCGGTCAGGTAGTCGTAAAGCCCGGCGGCATAGATGAAATCGAACTGGCCGAGCTCCTGTGACCTGGTCAGAAGACTTTTGACCGACCCGTCGACTGCCTCGATGCGAGTTCCCATGAAGTCGCGCGCGATCGAACCGACGCTCAGCGGATCCTGATCGAGGGCGACCCACCGTTTCAGGCTCCCCTCCCGCAAGGCTGCCGAGCGGTTGGCCTCACGCAGGTGCCCGGCGGCGATCGTCAGGATCTCGGCCTCCCCTCCCCGTGTCGCCGCGATCTCGTCGACATGGCGCGTCAGCAGGTCGCGCCGCTCCCGCACGGCCACCGAAGATGAGGCGTCCTTGGTGTAATCGTAGAGCGCTCGCCCGAGCGGCGTGGCCCTTGCCACATCCCCGGCAATGCTCGGATGTCCATAGATGAAGTCGAGCAACTGGGCATCGCCGGAATAACCCCGGGGCTTTTCGAACGACCAGCGCGTAAACGGGTCCTGCAGGAAGAAGTCCGACACCGTGTGATTCTGGATCAGTGGTATCAGCTCCTGCCAGACGCTCGGCTGATATTTATTGCGCACATCATGAAGAGACCCGGCAATCCGATGTATTATCTCCGCAGGGTCTCGCCGCTGTCCGAACTGTTGCTGCGCGATGTTCAGAATCAGCGCAATCTCGGCCTTTGCTGTCGCCAGCTGTTCTTCGTAAAACTCGATTCTCTGGGAATTGAATTCGGTTGCGATGGCGGCGGGCGTAATGAGGCTCTCGCCGTCTAGTACGATCTGAAATTGGCTCACGCGTTACTCATCCGTTAACTGTTTGTTAACATTATGCCAGGACCCGGCACCGCGCCAGCCGGGTTTCAAGTTTTCGAATAATATGGTTAATAAAAACAGGTATTGGATTGTTTCAATACACTATTGAGCACTCTTCTGATCTTTGACAATTCAGCAAAACTTAATTTGCCTCGACTATTGTGCCGGACGTTCCTGACTGTCTTCGTAGGGTGCTTGTTGGGATTGGATGGGGCGTGAAGCGACAAGAGCCGGAAAAGGAAAAGTGTGTGCGGTTTTCCGCCCGCATCCCGCGTCTCAACTTTTTGGAATCGATTACGCTCATGGTTTCAGGTCGAACCGATCTAAATCATCGTGATCCAGGACGCGTCGATCGCCGCAAGGAGTTTCAGCCTCGCGGCGGGCGGCGCAAAGCGATTGGGACCGGTGCATGAGGCACACGTTGGCCGAGGGAATTGAGATCGATCTGCAGGCGCAGCCGCCCAGACTGCAATCTGTGGAGCTGCAAACGCTCTATCGGAGAGAAGGCGACGTCGCGCGCCGGGCGGCAAGCCGCCAGGGCCTCTGGGTGGCCGTGGCCGTCTATCTGCTGTTTGCGGCCACGGATATCCTGCTCGTTCCCGACGTCGCGTTTTATGCGATCCTGGCGCGCCTTGCGGTGGGCGCGACGGCGATTGCCGCCATCGAGGTGTTGTTTCGGCTGGGTGCCGAGACGAAGTGGTTCGATCTCACCTGCGCAAGCGCACTGGTGGCGGGTTATTGGGGTTGGCTGTTCCCGTCGCTGATGACCAGCCAGGCCGAGAGTATCTCCTATTATATGATCTTTGGCGCGATATTCATGATGGGCGCCAATCTATTCTTCAGTTTTCACTTTCGCCTGTCGGTCGTAACCTCAGGAATCGTCCTCGCCACGTTCTTTCTTGCCTTGGCATTCTATATACCGAAAAGCGTATCCTATCAGGTCGCCTTCGGAACCTTCTACGTCTCGTGCTTCGTCTTCACGTCCTATGTGAACTGGAAGCTCAACCGGGAGCGCTACAAGGTCTTTCTCAATGCCTTCGAGGCGAAGATCCAGCAGAAGGAGGCCTCGGATCGCGGAAAAGCGCTGCTTCGGCTGTCGCATACCGATTCGCTCACGGGCCTCGACAACCGCCGCGCGGTCGACCAGAAGCTCCGGGACTATTGGAGCGACTGGCAAAGAGGCGGGAAGAGCTTTGCGGCAATCCTTATCGACGTCGATTTCTTCAAGAGGTACAACGACTTTTACGGCCATCAGGAAGGCGATCGCTGCCTTGTTCTCGTTGCCAATGCGCTGAAGGAGTCGATAGCGCCCTACGATGGGTCGATCGGCCGTTATGGCGGCGAGGAATTCATCGTGCTGGCAGGGCTGAAGACGCGCGAGCAGGCGGCGGATCTGGCGGAAGCCGTACGGCACAGCGTCGAGACCCTCGCTCTGCCGCACGAACAGCGGCGCGACGGCATGTCGATCGTGACGGTGAGCGTCGGCGCGGGTTTCACCCGCAACCAGATCGGTTCGAAGCTCGAGAGACTGATCCATGAGGCGGATCGCGCTCTCTACGGGGCAAAGGCGAACGGCCGCAACTGTGCGCGTCTCTTCGATCCGAACGACCCGCAAAGCAGCGACGAGAGCGAGAACATCGCCGCGCTCCTGAAAATTGCGATCGACCAGAATCTCGTCTCACTCGTCTATCAGCCCATACGTGACGTCGCCACCGGCCGCGTCGATGCGGTCGAGGCCCTGATGCGGCTTAAGATGCTGGACGGCACGTCCGTCCCTCCGAGCCTCTTCGTGCCGATTGCCGAGCGGACCGGGGCTATCCTCGATCTCGGCCGCTGGGTGATAGGCGTGGTGTGCCAGGAACTCCTGGCAAGCGAGCATGTGCCCGTCGTCAGCGTGAACGTCTCGCCGATCCAGCTGAGATCGCCGGGCTTCGCGGCTTCGGTCGCAGCCATTCTCGGCGATACCGGCGTGGCCGGCAGCAGGCTCGCCTTCGAAATCACCGAGGGGCTCGAGATGGAGATGCATTCCGATATCCTGCGTTGCATCGCCGATTTGAAGACGCTGGGCATCAGGATATGGCTCGACGATTTCGGAACCGGCTTCGCCGGCCTGTCATGGCTGCGCCTGATCGACTTCGATACGGTGAAGATCGACCGATCGTTCCTTCACGACTGCGACACGCCCAAGGGCAAGGCGATGCTCAGGGACATTATCGGCCTGGTGCGAAACCGCGGGCACAAGATCCTGGTCGAGGGTGTCGAGACGGAGGAACAGCTCGCGCTCATGCGTCAATTCCGGATCGACCACGTCCAGGGTTTCCATGTGGGGCGACCCGCGCCTGCGCGAAATTTCCAGCCGCCCCCACCGACGGACAAGCGCCGGACCCGCGCGGGGCCGCATTGATCGGGCCGACGGGCAAGGGCGGAGGGGACGCTTCCCCCATCATCTTCGCAACCGCTGTACGACCGCGGATCGCTACTTCCGCGCGAGGCTGAAGGAAAAATGGCTGCCGCGGTGGTAGTCGACGGAATAAACGACCGGCACGCCGCTTGCATTGAAACAGGTCTCGCGGATCAGCAGCGCCGGCCCGAAATCCCGCAGATCGTTGCGCTCCACCACGTCGTCAGGAAGCATCACTGCCGTGACCGTAGCAGCGGACATGCGCGGCCGGTGTCTGTACTGCTCGAGCAGATCGAGCAGCGAGCCGCCCCATTCGATGTCATAAAGGCGGTTCGGAATGATGCTGCGCGGAATGTAGTCGAGACAATAGAGTATCGGCTCGTCCTTGTGCAGACGCAGCCGCTCGAGACGGATGACGCGTTCGCCATTTGCAAGCTGCAACTGCCCCGCCGTGACCGCGTCGGGCATTTCCTCGGCGATCGAGAGTACCTTGTTGACGGTCGCATAGCCATAATGGCGCGTCATGTCGGTGACGCTCTCGAAGACGGTGATCGGCCTTTCGACATGGACCGCAGACATCGCCGACACGAACCGGCCACGGCCGTGCTCGACATAGATGACGCCATCCTGTTCCAGTAGTTTCAATGCCTCCCGCAACGCCGGGCGGGAGATCCTGAAACGCTCCGTGAGCTGCGCCTCCGTCGGAAGCTTGTCGCCCGGAGCGAGCCCCTGCTCCCGGATCAGATCGGCGATGCGGTCGCGAAGCTGTATGACCAGGGTGCGCGTGTCGCGAAGCGGCTCGGGCAATTCCTCTCTCCAAATGACTGCAAAATATGATCCTTCTTGTCTGACAAATCCAGGAAGGTCAAGGGACAGTTCATCTACCCTATATCCTTGCGGGAGCTCGCTGGCAGAAGGCGCATCCGGGCGATTATCTCCCTTGACATTTTCAGACAATGTTGTCAGTTGTCTTACAACATTGTCGGCGGCAGCCGACGATCGCCACCACCTGTCGAGAGAGAACCATGCTGAATTTTGACGAACAGAGATTTCTACGCATCCAGTCGGGCGCCGTCGCCCTGCGTCAACGCCTGGACGACGTCGTCGTCTCCTGCCTTGAAAAGGGCGCGGAGAACGTCTTCTTCCTCGGGACCGGCGGTGCCGCCATTCTCATGCAGCCGGCCGCCCAGTTGCTCCAGCGCAGGTCGCGCTTTCCGGCCTTTATCGACCTGCCGGCCGAGCTCTTCATTACCGGTTCGGTCAACCTGACGGAAAAGTCGATCGTCGTCATACCGTCGCTCTCCGGCACGACCAAGGAGAGCGTGGCTCTGCTGGCAAAGGCGAATGAGGCCGGCGCGACAGTCCTGTCGCTGGTGGGTCACGAGGAAACGCCCCTCGGCAAGGGTGGCACCCATGCCTTCGTCAACTTCGCCGAAGACGACACGTCCTGCGAGTCCTTCTACCTGCAGTCCCTGTTCATCGCGCTGTCTATCATGCGTCACCGCGGCGAGATCGAGAACTACGACCAGATCGCCGCTGAACTGGAACGACTTCCTGAGCTTCTCCTCGAAGTGAAGCGCGGCTACGAGGACAAGGCCGAGATCTTCGCCCGTGTTCTGGCAGGCTCCGACTACCACATCATCACAGGCGCCGGAAACGCCTGGCCCGAGGCATTCTACTACGGCATGTGCATCCTCGAAGAGATGCAGTGGATCCGGACACGCCCGGTCCATGCCTCGGACTTTTTCCATGGAACGCTCGAGCTCGTGGAAAAGGGCGTCAGCGTCATCCTCTTCAAGGGCGAGGACGCGCTGCGGCCGCTGGCCGACCGGGTGCAGAATTTCGCGCCCAACTACACGGACAGGCTGACCGTCCTCGACACGGCGGACTTTGCGCTGCCAGGCATTTCGCAAGAGGTGCGCGGCCTCGTTTCGCCCATCGTTCTCGCAACCGTGCTCGAGCGCATCAGCGCGCATCTCGAAGTGATGCGCAACCACCCGCTGACGACGCGGCGTTACTACAAGCGCGTAGCCTATTGAGCATAGACGCCCAATGAACTAGCACGGCCGCGACTGCTCCGGCATTCGCGGCCCTGATGGCGAAACAAGAGAATTCCATGACCAGATTCCGATTTGCGGCCGTCGGCGACAATTGCATCGACCGCTATCGCGCGCCGCTTAGCCAATCCTATGTCGGCGGCAACGCAATCAATGTCGCCGTTCAACTTGCAAGGCTCGGCCACGGATCCTTCTATTTCGGCGCCGTCGGCCGCGATTCCGACGGCGCCCATGTTCGCCGCCTGCTGCTCGCGAACGGCGTCAATGTCGACCACCTGCTCGCGCGCGACACCAACACGGCCTACACGGATATCGACGTGACACCTGCCGGCGACCGCATCTTCGTCCATGAAGATTTCGGCGCCTGTGCCGGATACCGCCCCGATGCCGGCGAGATCGAGCTGCTGAAGACCATGGACCATGTGCATATCGGCTGGCTGGACGACGGCGGCCTGTTGCGCCGTGCGCTATCTGCCGCAGGCGTCAGCATCTCCCAGGACGTCTCGGTCAATGCGGCAGCAGCAGATCTCGACGTCGACGGCCTTTCGATCGCCTTCGGTTCGGCCGGCGAGGACGAAAGCAGTGCAGAGAGGCTGGCCGGCGAATTTCTCGCGCGGGGAGCCCGCCTTGCGGTGGTGACGCGTGGTGCGCTCGGCTCGCTGGCGAGCGACGGCACCAATATCGCGTCTGCCGGCATTCGCCCGGTCGAAGTCGTGGACACGACCGGCGCCGGCGACAGCTTTATCGCCGGCTTCATCGCCGCCCGCCTGGAAGGGCGCACCCTTGCCGCATGCCTCGCAGCCGGCAGGGACCTGGCCGCGAATACCTGCACGCATGTCGGCGGCTTCCCGCAGGAACCGCAATCGATCTGACGTCGGCTTGCCTGCGTTGCCGGTGCCATCGCCGGGAACGGGGGATCAATGGGGTCGCATCGTCGCCCTCGCCGACTCCGATGGAAGACCCATCGGGGCGATGGACGCCTTCATCGCCGCCATCGCCGCGCAACACCAACTTACCCTGGTCACCCGCAACACCAAAGACTTTGAAACGACCGGAGTGCGTTTGTTCAACCCATGGTCTGAGGGAGGCGATGCGTGACCCCGTATCGCCCTCTGTGCCTGCACCGACAACCGGCACCGCCAGCGGCGACGGCAGCGCACAGTCCTGCGATATGCATCAGTGCAGGAGCTGGCTGAGGAACAGGCTCGCCCGATCCGTCTTCGGATGCGCGAAGAATTCGTCCGGTTCGCCCTCTTCGACGATGCGGCCCTGATCCATGAAGATCACCCGATCGGCGACTTGGCGTGCGAAGCCCATTTCGTGGGTGACGCAGACCATCGTCATGCCCTCGTTTGCGAGCGCCACCATGGTGTCCAGCACTTCCTTGACCATTTCAGGGTCGAGTGCAGAGGTCGGCTCGTCGAAGAGCATGACCTTCGGATTCATGCAGAGCGCCCGCGCGATCGCCACGCGCTGCTGCTGTCCGCCCGAAAGCTGGCCCGGATATTTGTTCGCCTGCTCCGGAATGCGCACGCGGTTGAGATAGTCCATCGCGATCTCCGTCGCCTGGGCGCGCGGCAAGCGCTTGACCCACATCGGCGCCAGAATACAGTTTTCGAGGATCGTCAGGTGCGGGAAGAGATTGAACTGCTGAAACACCATTCCCACCTCCCGCCTGATGGCATCCACCTTGCGCTCATCTTCGCCGACTTCGACGCCACCGACGACGATGCGGCCCTGCTGATGCGCCTCGAGCCGGTTGACGCAGCGGATCAGCGTCGACTTGCCGGAACCGGAGGGTCCGCAGATGACGACCTTCTCCCGCGGCGCGATGGACAGGTTGATATCGTCAAGGGCATGATACTGGCCGTACCACTTATGTACGCCGCTGAGCGTGATCTCCGGCGAAGCGATGTCGATCGATGTGGGCATTGTTGTCTCCAGGATTATTTCAGGACGAGCCAGCCGGAAAGCACGATGACGAGGGCGCCCGCGACCGTGTGCAGTTCGATGGGGGCGGCAAAGAACAGCGCCCCGTAGAGGCAGCCCCAGACGATCTGGCTGTATTGGAAAGGCGCAACCACCGAGGCGTCGCCCATGCGGAAGGCGCGCACCAGCAGCAGATGACCGCCGAGCATGAAGAGGCCGGCGAAGAAGGCGATCAGCAGATCGCCCGGCCTGACCGGCGCCAATCCGCCGCCGATCGACGCAACCGCCAGCGCGACCGCCGCGAGCACGACGAGCAGCGTCGAGACGAGGGCAAGGTCGCTCTCCGTCGCCCTGGCGCGCCGCAGCAGCACGAGCGAGAGCGCAAAGACGAGAGCCGACCCCGCCGCCGCGGCGTGGCCCGGATTGAGCGGCGCGATCCCCGGCCTGAGCGCAACCGCAACGCCGAGGAAGCCGACGACCACGCCACACCAGGCAACGATGGACAGGCGTTCCGCAAGCAGGGCGAAGGCCAGCACCGCCACAAGAACCGGAGTGAGGAAGGCGAGCAGATAGGCTTCCGATAACGGCAGCACCGAAAATGCGTAGTGGATCAGAAGCGTATCGACGGCGAGCAGGAACGCCCTCAAGAGCGCAAGCCCCGGATGACGCGGTCTGAGCGATGCCGTGGTGCCGGTGACGCCGGCGTAGACGGCAAGCATCGCGAGCGCCGCGAGCGTCACCATGAAGGTCACCTGCGGCACGTCGAAGCGCTCTGCGAGAAGCTTCACCAGCACATCCGTGCCCGAAAAGACGGCGAACGCCAGGAGGCCCAGGGCGGCAGCGCGCAGGTTGCGCGGCATGCCGGCCGCGGCCGGCGCGACAGTCGCGTCAACGGACATTGAAGCGTCCGAACCGTGCTTCGATGCGCGATTGCATATATTCGAGGCCGATCGAAAGGATCCAGTAGATCATCGAGGCCGTGATCAGCATTTCGATGTGGCGGAACTCGGTCTGTCCCTGGGTGCGGGCGAGATACATCAGCTCCCAGACGCCGACGACGGAGATCAGCGAGGAATCCTTCAGCATCGCGATGAACTGGTTTCCGGTCGGCGGGATGATCACACGCATCGCCTGCGGCAGGATCACCAGGCCCATCGTCTGGCTCGGGTTCAAGCCGAGCGCGGTCGCGCCTTCCGTCTGCCCCCGCGGGATGCTCTCGATCCCGGCCCGGAAGATTTCGGTCATATAGGCGCCGTAGCACAGCGAGAGCGCGAGGATGCCGGCCGGCACGGCGCTGATGACGTAGCCCACCTGCGGCAAACCGAGATAGATGATATAGATCTGCATCAGGAGCGGCAGGCCGCGAAACAGCGACGTGTAGAAGGTGGCGAGGCCGTAGATGACACCGTTCTTCGACAGTTTCGCAATCGCGCCCACAAGCGCGATGACGGTCGCGACGGCGATCGAGATCACCGAGATGTAGAGCGTGGTGACGACGCCCTGCGAAATCAGGAAGCTGATCTTCTTTGCGATGAAGGCAAAGGAAAGATTGAAGGAATAGAAGAAGAGCATCAGCAGCGCGAAGAGCTCCAGCCAGACGCCGACCACCTGCCAGGGGCGAGGCAGCTGCCGCAGGGCCTTCCAGTTCAGCGCCGCTATCACGGCGATCATCACCGCGCTGACCAGCCGCCCGAGCGCGGGATTGGCGGCCAGCCACTCCGAGCTTGTCGGCAGCACGAGCCCGATCCAGGCCGGGCTTACACCCAGGCTGTAGATCGTCAGGGTTATCAGCGCGAGCAGGAGAAACGTCCCGGTGCGCCGCGCTGCATCCGGATACGTCAGAATCATACGACCGATCATTTGGTTCTCTCCGGCATTCAGGCCGCGCGCTCGCGCCACCAGTCTTGAGCTTGCAGTTTCCAATAGGTGAGCTGGGCCACCGCCAGCCCGGCATAGCCGCCGGCCCAGACGAGCCCGAAGGGCTTGAACAGCTTATAGCGGTCGGACTGACCCAGGATGCCTTCGGCCACCAGCTTTCCGCCGATGGCGGTCGTGTTCAGCCCGTGACCGCCAAAGGCCGTGCAATGCCATACTCCGGCCTGCATCTCGCCGATCTGTGGCATGAGGTGGCGCGCATAGGACATCAGTCCCGACCAGGCGAGCTCGGTCTTCAGATCCTTGAGCTGCGGATAGGTCCCGACCATTTCGCGCCGCAGTTCGCCGGCCAAAGCTGCCGGCGAAGCCGCGCGGGTGGTGATGCGCCCGCCCCAAAGTAGGCGTTTCCCGCCTTCGACGACGCGATAATAGTCGCCGGCGCGGCGGTTGTCGCCGATCGCGTCCGTGGTGGCGATGGCGGTACGGATGAGTTCCGGCGCTTCCTCGCTCAGCATGACGTAGGTCGCGATCGGCAGGAACGAACGTTTCAGCCGGCCGTTCAAAGGACCCGTGTAACCGCCGGTGGTGAACACGACATGACGCGCTCTGACACTTCCACCCGACGTGGACACCGTCTTCTCGGCACTGTCGAGCACGCTTCCGGTCGCGGCCGACCCCTCATAGATCCGGCCGCCAAGGCGTTCGATCTCGCGCGCCAGTCCGCGAAGATAGTTGAGCGGGTGCATGTGGAAGGCTTTGCGGTCGCGCAATGCGTGGAAATACCGGTTCGACTTCAACACCGAACGGACCTCGTCGGTGGAGAGATAGTCGAGTTCATAGCCGTAAACGCGTCTCATCTCGTCGGCATGCGCCTTCAGGCTGCCGCCCTCGTCGTAGCGCAATACGCTCGTGATGCCGGGCTGCGGCCTCGCCTCCTCGATCTTCAGCGTCTCGATCGTTTCGCGAACGAATTCGACGCCTTCGATCGAAAGCCGGTGTATCTGTCGCGCCGCTTCGGTCCCGGCCATCCGGGCGATATTGTCGCTGCCGGTGGCAAAACCCGGGCTGACGAAACCGCCATTGCGGCCGGAGGCCCCGAAACCGACGCTTTCGGCTTCGAGAACGATGACCGACTGTCCGGCGCGCGCCAGCTGCAGCGCCGTCGTCAGGCCGGCGAGCCCGCCGCCGATGATTACGCTATCGCATTCGACCATCCCGGAGAGGGCCGGTCTGACATTCGTTTCGGCTATTGTCTGTTTGTAATAGGTATTGGGATAGGACATTTTCTCTCGCCCGTCGACCGCGGTGGCAAGGCGGAGGGGCAGCGAGCCGCCCCCCGCAGGTATCGGTTCAGTCGGCGCTATAGTCCTTGCCGTACCACTTGGTGGTCAGCGTCGCGAGCGTGCCGTCCTTCTTCATCTCGTCGATGATGGCGCCAACCTTCTTCGTCCACTCCGGATCGACCTTTTCGGCGATGACCACCAACGGCTCCCTGAAGGCATATTCGCCCTCGAGGACGCGCAGCGGATAACCGTTTTTCATCGCGTTGAGCGCTGTCTGCTCCGGCGCGATGACGGCATCGAGGCGCACACCGTCGCCAAGACGCAGATCGTCGAAGGGCAGCATGGAATCGGCAAAGGTGCGGACCTCGCCCGGCTCGATCTTGTATTCGATCGGCGGCAGGCCCGGCGCATCGATCTCGAGCCGGCGGCGAATGAAATCTTCCGACGTGGTCGCCGTTTCGACGCCGATGATCTTGCCGTTCAGGTCTGCGACGGATTTCGCCTGGCTGTCCTTGTGCAGCACGTAAACATAGGGGCTGAAGTAATAGATACCGACGAAATCGATGACCTGAGCACGCGCCTTTGTCGGGGTGACGGAGCCAACACCCAAATCGTAGCGCCCTTGCCAGCGGCCGCCGGTCAAGGTCGCCCAGTCGGGCGTTTCGAAGCTCACTTCGACACCAAGGCGCTTTGCGATCTCCTTCGAGACGTCGATATCGAAACCGACCAGCTCGTTGCTGTCGTCGAGATAGCTCTGGGGCGGCCAGCCGCTATTGGTGGCGACCACCATGGCCTTCTTGCCCATGACGCGGTCGAGCGTCTCACCCGCCTGTGCGGCGGTTACGAACGCCAGTGCGGCAACGCCGATAGCGACCTTTGCAATTAGTCCTTTCACGCAATCCTCCTCTTCGATCGGTCAGTCCTACAGCGTCGCTTGCCTCGCAAGCACGGAAAAGTCGCTGTAGCACGTCGACTTTGCTGCATGATCTGCGGAACATGCAGCGTGCTCCCAGTTATAAGATGTCTGACAACTGAATTAGTAAATCCTACTGACGCGGTGTCAAGGCCGCATGGCGCACGGGTCCATGAAACGAAATGATGAGACGATGCGAATCGGTGATGGACTCCGCCGGAGCGCGAAGGATAAGGCGGTGTTGAGAGCGACGGAGTGGAGCCAGGCTCTACACACTGTCCCGAAAGCGCGCCAAGGAGTGGACGCGGAAGGCGGGGGACGGCTTCCGCCCGAGCCCCGCCTCGCATGTGACGAGCACTTCACATAGCGATCACTCGGCGGCCGTTGCGGTACGGCCGCCATTGGACCGCATCAGGCCTTGCGCACGTTTCAGGCATTCGGCCTGCTCGTTGCGGTAGCGCGGCCCGATCTCCATCATCAACACGGTCTCCGGGAGGAACGTCAGTTCACGGAAAATTTCCTCCCAGTCGATGTCGCCCCAGCCGAGCGGCATGTGCAGATCGCCGATGCCGAGTGCCGTCGCCTCCTGCGGATAGAACGCCTGGTAAAAGGCCTGCGGGCGGCCGAAGGAATCGTGGACGTGGAGATGACCGGCAACGGGCGCCATGGCGCGGATTTGATCGCGAAAATTCAAACCGCGATAGGTGGACTCGATATAGGCATGACTGAAGTCGATCAGCGCCACCAGGTTGGAATGGTCGACGGCTCTCACCGTCTCGGCGATCTCGGCCGGTGTCTGGCGATACTGTCCCGGTGCCGTCGAAAAGATATTTTCGAGCGCTATGCGCACGCCGTAGGGCCGTGCGAATTCCGCGAGCTCGAACAAAGCGTCACGCTCGCGCCGGTCTGCCTCCGCCCGCTCGAAAAGCTGCTCGGCACGCAGGTGACCGCCGTGCTGGACGATGATGCCGGCGCCGATGCGATCGCAGATCTCGACCAGGGCCTTTGCCGCCTCCAGCTGATAGCCCGCCGTTGCCGGATCCATGAAGTTCGAGGAAACGAGACCGTGAACCGTGTAGCGAAAGGGAAACCGGCGGGTCAGCGCCACAAGCCGCTCCACGCGCTCCTTGATCAATCTTCCGCCGGCGATGAGGTCGATGCTGGTCAGGCCAAGCTCGACCGTGTCGACGCCGAGTTCCCCCAGTCGGCGCAGGTCGGCCTCGAGGCTCTCCAGTCCGCCGTCGACGGAACCCGAACTGAAGCCGGTTGCGATGATATTGCTCATTGACTGTCCCCATTGAGATGACCGGCTGCGACCGGACTGGAAAATACACGCTGTCGGAAACCGCTACACCTTTTCCTCTAAGCGCATCGATACGACTTCGGCGTCACGTAGAGCGAGCGCCAGATCGGGACTGTCCGAGGTCAGATGCCCGATTCCCCTTTCGAGCCAGCGGCGGACGCCCGCTTCCTCGTTGAGGGTCCACACGCAAAGCCGCTCCATAGGCACCGAGCTACGGATGAGTTCCCACTCGTCCGCCATCAATTCGTGGTGGATCGCTACGATATCCACGAGGTCGTGGGTAGCCGCGAGAACGGCGGCGAGACCGCCTTGCGGCGCCGCCCAGTCGGCATTGACGGAGACGAGACGCGCGACATGCGGCGCATGAAGGCGGCAATCCTCGAGGACCGATCTGTCGAAAGACGTGAGATGGGAGCGGTGGTCGACGCCGAAGCGCCGCAGCTCCTGCGCTACTCGGGCGGCGATGCCAGGGTAAGGCGTTCCCGTTTCGTCGGACTTGATCTCGACATGCAAGTGAAGTCCGTCCCTGGCTGCAAGTATGCCCAGCACGTCGCTCAAGGTCGGGATACTCTCGTCCGAATCGCGCAACGGCGTCGCGAGCCGCACCGCGGGTGTCATCCGGCGCACCGGCCCGGTCGCGTGTACCGTCCTGTCCAGCGTGGCGTCGTGGATGACGACCAGCTCTTGTGAATCGGTCAGGTGCACGTCGAACTCGATTGCATCGACGCCGAGCCGCAGCGCATTGCGAAAACCCGTCAGCGAGTTTTCCGGCCAGAGATTGCGGGCGCCGCGGTGGCCGATGATTTTCGTCATGGGATTGGTCCTTAACGCACGGTGGGATCGAGCTTGTCGCGAAGCCAGTCGCCGACAAGCGAGATGGAAAGGGTCGTGAGCATGATGACGGCAGCCGGAGCGAGCATGATCCAGGGAGCGCGGGTCAGATATTCGCGCCCGAAGCCGACCATGTTGCCGAGGCTCGTTTCCGGCGGCTGCACGCCGAGACCGAGGAATGACAACCCGCTTTCCATCAGGATGATCTCCGGAAACGTCAGCGTCATCGACACGATCAGCGTCGATGCGACGTTGGGCAGGATATGGCGGAGATAGACCCGCGCCGGGGTGGCGCCGAGTTGGACCACCGCGGCAGCATAGCCCTGCGCCCCGGCCGAGATCGCAAGCCCGCGGCGATGCGCGCGTAGCGCTCCCAGCCGTAGAAGCCCATGAGACAGACGAGCAGCACCATGGAGGAGCCGAAAAAGGCCAGCACCGCCAGCGACATGATGAGAAATGGCAGGGCCGCCTGGAAATCGGCAAGCGCGAGGACCAGATGCTCGGTCATGCCCCGAAACCGCGCTGCCGCGAAGCCGAGCGCCGTGCCGAAGACCGCCGAAAGCAGCGTCGCACCGAAGGCGATGATCAGCGAGACGCGGATCGACTGGATCAGCCGCGACAGCACGTCCCGGCCGAGCTCGTCGGTGCCGAGCCAGTGCTTGAGCGTTCCGGGGGCCGACAGCCGGCTCGTCAGATCCATCGCCGTGATGTCGTAGGGCCGCAGATAGCCGGCAAAAAGCGCGATGACGATCATCGCTGCGAGCCAGAGGAAGCCGAAGGCCACCGAAAGCGGCACCTTGCGGCGAAGGAAGGAAAGGGAGCCTCGTAGCCATCCCGCAAGAGGCGATCTCTCTGCCAGATCAACGGAAGCCATAGCGCATCTCCTTGGATCTAATGCCCGGCATGCGAACGCAGCCGCGGGTCGAGCCAGCCATAGAGCAGGTCGACGACGAGGTTCGACATCACCATTGCTGCAGCGATGATCAGCAGGATGCACTGAACGACGGCGAGGTCGCGGTTGCTGACCGAGACGATCAGCAGCCGCCCGATACCGGGCCAGGAGAAGATCGACTCCACCACCACCGCACCGGCGATCAGCGAGCCGACCATGAAGCCGACGATGGTGACGATCGGGACTGCGGCGTTGGGAAGCGCATGGCTCCAGATGACGTCGCGCCATTTCAGCCCCTTCGCCGAGGCCGTGCGGATATAAGGCTGCCCAAGCACCTCGATCATGGCGCTGCGCGAGAAACGGGCAAGAATGCCGATCCCGCCGATGCTCATCGTGATCGTGGGCAGAATTCCATGCATCCAGGTATCTTGGCCCCCGGAGGGCAGCATGCCGAGAAGAACCGAAAAGATCAGTACGAGCACGAGGCCCATGACGAAGGACGGAACGGTAAAGCCGATGATCGCCAGCGTGATCACGCCGCGATCGGCGAAGCTCTGGCGGTGGAGCGCGGCATAGACGCCGGCGGGGATACCGATCATCAGCTTCAGGATCAGCGCCGGAAGCGTCAATTGCAGCGTCGCGGGCACCCGCTCCAGAACCAGGTGGAGCGCCGAGGCCTTGTCGCGCATGGACACGCCGAAATCTCCGGTGAAGATCGACTTGATATAGGCGAGGTATTGTATCCAGATCGGCTGGTCGAGGCCCCAGGCTTTGCGGAACGCACCGACGGCGTCCTGAGGCACATCGGGACCGAGCATCACCTGGGCCGGATCGCCCGACATGCGCAGCACGACGAAAGCGAAGGTCACCACGGCCAGGATCGTAATCACGGCGCGCATCAGACGCACGAGAACGAAGCGGATCATGCCCGTCTCCTCAGGGTCTCGACCGAGGCGGTTTCGCCCGCCACGGCATGACAGGCGGCCGTCCGGCCGTTGCCGGTCCGGAGAAGCGAAGGCACCCTCGTGCGGCAAATGTCACGCGCAACGGGACAGCGGGGATGGAAGGCGCAGCCCGAGGGACGGTCGGCCGGGTTCGGCGGCTCGCCCTGCAGGATCACCCGGCCTTCGAGCGGCTTGCCCGGGACCGGGACGCTCGAAACCAGCGCCTTCGTATAGGGATGCTGCGGCGACCGGAAGATCACGTCGGAAGAAGCCTCCTCCACGATTCGGCCGAGATACATGACCGCGACGCGATCGGCGATATTGCGTACGACCTTCAGATCGTGGCTGATGAAGATCATGGCGATGCCGTTCTTTTCCTGGAGGTCGCGCAGCATATTGACGACCTGCGCCTGGATCGAAACGTCGAGGGCGGAGACGGGCTCGTCGCAGACCAGGAGCTTCGGCCGCGAAGCAAGGGCGCGGGCGATGACGGCCCGCTGCCGCTGGCCGCCGGAAAGCTCGTGCGGGAAGCGCCCGGCCTGGTCGGGACGAAGCCCGACAGCCGCCATCAGCTCGGCAATGCGGGCGGCCTGGTGTTCTTTCGGGACGAGCCCGTGAATATCGAGCGGCTCGCCGATTTGCGCGGCAATCGTCAGGCGCCGGTCGAGTGCCGCAAGCGGATCCTGGTAGACGAGTTGCATCTTGGCGCGCAGCGCCCGCCACCCGGCGGTACCGTATTTCGGCATAGGGCTTCCCGCGAAGCGCACCTCGCCGGTCTGCGCCGGATCGAGCCCCAGAAGCATCCGCCCCAATGTCGATTTGCCGGACCCCGATTCGCCCACGATCCCGAGCGTCTCGCCGGGCATGACCGCGAGCGAAATTCCGTCGACGGCGCGCACGGGATTTGGGCGGCCGAAGAGCCCGCGCCGGACTTCGTAGATGCGCACGAGTTCGTCCGCTTCGATGAGCGCAGTCACGACATCAGCCCTTCGGGAATTCTTCTCTCGGCGTCGCCGCGCGTGACCGTCGGTACGGGGCGCATGCAGGCAAGGCGGCGCCCGTCGCCCTGGGGCTGGAGATGCGGGTAATCGCTCCCGCAGGCGTCGACGGCGCGGGGGCAGCGGGGCGAGAAGGAACAGCCCGCAGGCAGATGTTTCGGGTTCGGTACGGTCCCCCGGATAGGGATCAGCCGGTCGCGCGGCCCGTCGATGCGCGGAATGGCATCGAACAGTCCCCGCGTATAGGGATGCCGCGGCTCCGAGAAGAGTTGCGCCACGCTTCCCTCTTCCACGATCCGGCCGGCATACATGACGCATACGCGATCGCAAACCTGCGAGACCGCGCCCAGATCATGGCTGATGAAGACCAGCGCCATGCCGGTCTCGGCCCGAAGCGTGTTCAGAAGATCGAGGATCTGCGCCTGGATGGTCGCGTCGAGCGCCGTGGTCGGCTCGTCGGCAATCAGCAGGTCCGGCTGGCCCGCGAGCGCCATCGCGATCATCAGGCGCTGGCACTGCCCGCCGGAAAATTCGTGCGGATAGAGGTCGAAGCGCCGCGCCGCATCGGGAATGCCGACCATGTCCATCAGCCGCAGGGCCTCGAGGCGCGCCGCACCCCCGCGAAGACCGCGGTGAATGTAAAGCGCCTCGGCGATCTGGCGGCCGATGCGCAATACGGGATTGAGAGAGCTCGAAGGGTCCTGGAAAATCATTGCTATCCGCCCGCCGCGGACCTCCTCGAGAGCCGCGCGGCGTGCCCCGCACCGTTCCCGGCCGTCGATCCGGACAGAACCCGTGACCGCCGCCTTGCCCGGAAGCAGCCCGAGAGCCGCGAGCCAGGTCACGGACTTGCCGCATCCCGACTCGCCGACGAGGCCGACAGCCTCTCCTTTGGCAACATTGAGATCGATGCCATGCAGAACCTGAACTCCATCGAAAGCGACCTTCAGGTCCCGCAACGCTACGAGATCCGGTTTGGCAGCGCCCATTTCTCATTCCCGGTGTTTCGACCGCGGTATCGCCGCTCGGTCCTCAAGGAATTCCGGCAGCCGCCGGGCTGCCGGAACACGGTTTGGTCGAATTCAGCTCGCCCAGTTGGCGGCGCGGAAGTCCATGGCGAAGGCGGGCGCCGCCTTCCACTTCAACGAAGACTTCATGCCGGTGAAGACCGCGTTCTGGTGAAGCACCTGATAGACCGGGTCCTCGCGCTCGCAGATCTCGAGCATGCGGGCGAATGCCTTCTTGCGCTTCGCATGATCGGTTTCCGTTTCGAGGATCTGGGCCATCTGGTTGGCCTCGGCATTTGCCCAGTCCTTCTTCTGCTGAACCTCGCCGTTAGGCCCGAACTGGGCGACGATCGAGGAGACCGGATCGCTGAAGGAGGCGCCGGCCGACCAGTCGCGCACGCCCTTCGTGCCGGACGGGTCGTGGATCTGGCCCCAGTTTTCCTTCATCTGGATTTCTACATTGAGGCCGACCTGCTTCCACATCTCGACCATGATCTGGCCGTTCGCAGTCTGGTTCGTGTAGTAATTGTTGAGAAGCCGGAACGGGATCGCATCGCCCTTGTAATTGGCCTGCTTCAGGAGGTCCTTGGCGAGTTGCGGATTATATTCCGGAACCGCCCAGCCTTCGACGAACATATCACCGTAGAAGGGGAACTGCAGGCCGGCCGGCACGGTCGTCTGACCGGACCAGAGCGCATCGACGATCGCCTGGCGGTCGATCGAATGGGTCATCGCCCGGCGGACGAGCGGGTCCTGAAGGGTCGGGTTCTGGACATTGAAGACGGAAATGCGGTGGTTGTGGATCGTCGAGCCCTGGACCTCATATCCGGGTGCGGCCTGAACCGCGGCGATCTGGTCCGGCGGCAGGTCGCAGGCGAAGTCGTATTCGCCGGAGAGCAGGCCGTTGACGCGGGATGAAACCTCCGGAACCTCGACGAAACGGATCTGCTCCAGCGGGGGGCGGCCGCCCCAGTAGTCGTCGAAGGCGACGAGCGTCAAGGAAACGTCCGGCTTATGTTCGCCGACCATATAGGGGCCGGTGGTGATCGGCTTGCGTGCCCAGTCCATATAGCTCGCCGCCTCGTCCCAGGCGCGACGGTTGGCAATCTGGCTGCCGAAGGCATAAAGGCGGCCCTCGATGGTGACGTCCGGCGTCGCGTTATGAAAGCGAACGGTATATTTGTCGACGGCCTCGACGCCGGCAAGCGCCGGCCACAGGCGCCGCCCGGTGCCCGGCACGACTGCCGGCAGCTCCTTGGCGGTTGCGGGCTTGTGCTCATCCTCGAAAACGGTCTTGCCGCCTGCGGGCTGAGTGTCCCCGAACACGCGCTGCGCGGAGAAGCTGAACACGACGTCGTCGGCCGTGAGTTCGTCGCCATTGTGGAATTTCACACCCTGGCGCAGCTTCAGCTCGAGAGTCTTGTCGTCGATACGCTTCCATTCCGTCGCAAGGCCGGGGACCGGACCCTGATTGCCCATCCAGTCGCGCAGGATCAGGCCCTCCCAAAGGTTCGGGAAGAACACGCGCTCACCGACATTCGACTGCTCGTTCCAGACGTCGAGCGTATTGTTGATGGTGATCTTCTGCACCGCGACGGTAACGGACGGGCGCTTGCCTTGGCTGAACGCGAAGCGCGGCAAGATCAAGCTGCCCGCAGTTGCGCCCATGAGGCCGAGCGCGGCTCGCCGATTGATTGAAAGCATGAGACTCTCCAATGAAAGAACACAAGGACAAAAACGCTTGTTTTGCGTGGCTTTCCCTGGTTCGCTTAGGTTTTTGACCGACGTTCTCGCCGATCGGCGAATCTTCTCCTTTCGAAGGACGGGGTGTTCCGTCCTTCGGTCTTGAACCATTCTCCAATCCGTGACCCTAACGCCGGTCTGCTTTCGGCTTCGGTCACATAGTGGCGTTCGGCTCCCGGCTTCCCATTCTCCTTAAGAGCGCAGCCCAGTCTTGCCGGGCTCGCTAGCATCTCATCAGGACAGCCGGGATATCGTGGACGATGTCTTTTCCTCACCATTTGCGCCGCGCCGTTCGTAGGAACGCTGGTCACGCAGGATCTGGAAGGCGATCGTCAAAAGCTTGCGCGCGATCGCAACGCGCGCCTTGTTCGTTCCTCGGAACTTCAGGTGCTCATACTGAGCTCGAAGCTGCGAGTCCGTCGCGACGGCGGGCGCGACCGCCTCGACGAAGGCCCAGCGCAGCCACTTGTTGCCCTGCTTGATGATCTTGCCATGGTACGTCTTGCCGCCGGAGGAATAGGTCGAGGGCACAAGCCCGGCATAGGCCGCCAGTTTCTTCGGGCTACGGAACCGACCAATGTCATCGATCTCGGCGTCAATTAGGCGGGCAAAGAACTCCCCGATGCCAGGAATGGTCTTCAAGAGCTTCACATTGCTGTTGGTCTTCGTCATCGCGCGGATCGTCTCTTCCGACTGTTTGATCCGCCCGTTGATGTCGCCGATGAACTCCAGCCCCCGGTTGATCTGGATGCGGTCGATCTCCGACACATTGAGCGCGGCGAGTTGCTGACGCCCGGCCTTGCCGAACAGGTCGCCCAGCTTCTT
>NZ_JBQEMS010000003.1:0-78016 GCF_052044265.1 Sinorhizobium sp. 22678
ACCCGCTGAACCTGCCGCAACCCAAAATCTGTCGACAATCATCCCGGTCCAAAATGTCGACCATCAACCCGGTTGAACACGCGGATCCAGACCGGTTGAGAATAGACGCAGGGAGGCACTCTATCCGTGATCATGTCCCTCATGGTCGCCGAGCGACGGCAGGTCGAGGCTGAAGGTTTTGGCAAGATCGGCGACTTGCTGCGGGCTGAGATAGCGGGGATTAAGGTTGCGCAGCAGCAGGTAGAGCTTTGCGGTCTCTTCCAGTTCCTCCGTCGCAAAGATCGCGGCCTCCAGAGTGTCGCCGGCGACGACGGGACCGTGATTGGAAAGCAGCACGGAGGAATATTTGCCCGCAAGCCCGCGGATCGCATCGGCGACGGCCGGGTCTCCGGGGCGGTAATAGGGCACGAGCGCAGTCTCCCCGGCCCGCATGAGATAATAGGGCGTCATCGGCGGCAGGGCCGCTTGCGGATCGATCTCCGGCAGCATCGTCAGCGCGACCGCGTGGGTCGAATGGAGATGCACGATGGCACGGGCGCTGCCGCGCGTCTCGTAGAGGGCGGAATGAAGCGGGATCTCCTTGGTCGGCTTGTCGCCCGAGACAACCCGACCGCCGGCATCGAGGCGCGAAATACGCGCTGGATCGAGGAAGCCGAGCGAGGCATTGGTGGGCGTCACCAGCCAGCCGCCGTCATCGAGTCTCATCGATATGTTTCCGGAAGAGCCGGGGGTCAGGCCCCGCTCGAAGAGAGACCGGCCGTAGCGGCAGATTTCCTCGCGAAGACGCGTTTCGGACATTGGTGGTCCTTTCGTTCAGGCTGTATCGCCTTCGATCAGTTCAAATCCAAGATCGGCGATGTGAGACGGGTGATCGTTGATGACCAACTCGGCCGCCAGCTTTCCCGTCGCGACGCGAGGCGTGCGAATGGTCGTCAGAGGCTGCGGCGTGGCCTGGCCGATATCGAGGCCGTTATGGCCGAAAAGGGCGAGCCTGGTTGGGACGGAAATGGCGCGTGCAAGACAATGAAAATATCCGCCGAGCGCCATGTCGTCGTTCGAGAAATAGACCGCATCAAGTCCCGGGACCCTTTGAAGAAGCTGCTCGAGCCCCGCCCGCCCGCTCCCAACCGAAGAAGCGCCCGGACGGATTTCCCGATCCACAAGGGCGACGCCGGCCAGGTTCAGCGCTTCACGGAAGCCGTCGAAGCGTTTGCCGGCGCGTGTGTCGCGGTCGAGATCGTGGCCGACATAGCCGATCCGGCGATAACCGCGCTTCAACAGGAATTCGGCGCTCGCCCGACCCGCCTCACGATTGGAAAAGCCGACCGCCAGGTCTATGGCGCTCCCGTCGATGTCGAGCAGTTCGACGACGCGACAGCCGCTCGCCCGCAGCATCTTGAGCGTGCCTTCCGTATGCTCGAAGCCGGCAAGCATCACCGCCGTCGGCCGCCAGGCGAGCATGGCGGCGACGAGGGCCTCCTCGCGCTCCGGCTCATAGTCCGTGACGGAAAAGACGGCCTGATAGCGATTTTCCTCCAGAACGGCGCCTGCACCCCGCAGCACGTCCGGGAACACGATGTTGGTGAGCGACGGGATGACGAAGGCAACGAGCCGGGACCCCGCCGAGGCCAAGGTTCCGGCGATTCGGTTCGGCACGTAGCCAAGCCGCTCGACCGCATCCAACACGCGCTCGCGGGCCTTGCCGGAGAACGAGCCGTGATTGCGCAGCACGCGGGAAACCGTGCTCTCACCCACGCCCGCGGCTTCCGCCACCTCTGCGAGCGTTACGGGTGTCTGCTGCTTGAAGTCCGTCGCCACTTCGCGCCTGTCCAGTTTGACGAGACCATTCACGGCTCTCATCGACTTCATAGGCGGATTTTTTTGGCAGCGCTACCAATTTTGGTTGGCAGCGCTGCCAAAAATCCCTAGAACGAGTGACCGGCAACTGGAGGAGACGAAATGGCATCGAAGATCGCAGTGCTCGGGCTCGGCTCGATGGGCTTCGGTATGGCGTGCTCGTTGAAAAGCGCGGGCCTCGACGTGTTTGGCTACGACGTTGCCCCGCCCGCAGTGGAACGTTTCGTCGCCGAAGGCGGTCGCGGAGCCGGCACGCCAGGCGAAGCCGTGACGGGCGCCGACATCGTCGTTTCGGTCGTCGTGAGCGGCGCGCAGACCGAAGCCGTTCTGTTCGGCCGGGACGGCGTTGCAGACGCGATGAAGCCCGGCGCCGTTTTCATATCGTCCGCGACAATGGATCCGGCGATCGCGCGCGACCTGGCGCAGCGGCTCGAAGGACTCGGGCTTCACTATCTCGACGCGCCGATCTCAGGCGGCGCGGCAAAGGCATCGAAGGGCGAACTGACGATCATGGCTTCGGGCTCGCCGCAGGCCTTCGCCGCCGCCCGACCGGCCCTCGACGCCATGGCCGCCAAGGTTTACGAACTCGGCGAGACTGCCGGGACCGGCGCCGCCTTCAAGATGATCAACCAGCTTCTCGCCGGCGTGCACATCGCGGCCGCCTGCGAGGCGATCGCCTTCGCGGCGAAACAGGGGCTGGACCTCGACAAAGTATACGAGGTGATCACCGCCTCGGCCGGCAATTCCTGGATGTTCGAGAACCGCATCCCGCATGTGCTGGCGGGAGATTACGCCCCGCTGAGCGCCATTGAGATTTTTGTGAAGGACCTCGGCATCGTCCAGGATATGGCGCGCGCGGAGCGCTATCCGGTGCCGCTCGTGGCGGCCGCACTGCAGATGTATCTTGCAGCCTCGGGCGCAGGCATGGGGCGCGACGACGATTCCTCCCTCGCGCGGCTCTACGCTCAGCTCTCCGGGGCCACGTTGCCCGGCACGAATAATCCCTAAGGAAGACGCGCATGCCCGTTTTTGCCGCCAATCTGACGATGATGTTCACCGAGTGGCCGTTCCTCGACCGCTTCGACGCGGCCGCCGACGCCGGGTTCGCCGCCGTCGAGTACCTTTTTCCCTACGAGGTGCCGCCGGAAGCGATCGCCGAACGGCTTGCCCGCAACAGGCTCGAGCAGGCGCTGTTCAACCTGCCGCCGGGCGATTGGGCAGCCGGCGAGCGCGGCATCGCCGCCCTGCCCGGCCGCTTCGACGGGTTGAAATCGGATGTCGACAAGGCGCTCGACTACGCGGCGGCGACCGGCGCCAAGCGCCTGCACCTGATGGCTGGTCTTGCTAATCCGCGCGACCCGGAGGCCGCATCCCGTTACCGCCGCTCGGTCGCCTACGCCGCCGGGCGCCTGGCCGACGAAGGCATCGATCTCCTCGTCGAACCGATCAACGGACGCAACATGCCGGGATATTTCCTCAACGATTTCGGGACCGCCGAGTGGCTCATCGCCGAACTGGCGCTCCCCAACCTGAAGCTGCAATTCGACATCTATCACCGGCAGATCCTGCACGGCGACGTCGCAATGGCGCTCCGCCATCTGATGCCGGTCACCGGCCACATCCAGATCGCCAGCGTACCCTCGCGGCACGAGCCCGATGGCGAGGAGCTGAACTATCGCTACCTCTTTGATGAAATCGACCGGCTCGGCTATGGCGGCTTCGTCGGTTGCGAATATAACCCGCGCGGCCGGACGCTGGACGGCCTCGGCTGGTTCAAACCCTTTCGACGGAGCTGACCCATGACAATCCTGCTCGGATCGATCGCCGACGACTACACGGGCGCCTCCGATCTCGCAAATACGCTGACGAAGAACGGGCTTCGCACCGTGCAGACGGTCGGCATTCCCGATCCGTCGCTCGCCCTGCCCGACGTCGATGCAGTGGTCGTTTCCCTGAAGATCCGGTCGGTCGCAGCGGAGGAGGCCGTGGCCGCCGCCCTCGCGGCCGAAAGCTGGCTGCGCGGCCGAGGCGCCGCCCACGTCCTCTACAAGATCTGCTCCACCTTCGATTCGACGGATCTCGGCAATATCGGGCCGGTGACCGAAGCGCTTCTGAGCGTCTCCGGCGGCGACTTCGCCCTCGTTACGCCGGCCTTTCCGGAAACGGGGCGAACCGTCTATCTCGGCCATCTTTTCGTCAACGGCCAGCCGCTCGACGAAAGCCCGTTGAAAGACCACCCGCTCAACCCGATGCGCGATGCCAATCTGGTGCGGGTGCTCACCCGCCAGTCGCGCGGCAAGGCCGGCCTCATCGACCTGCCGACCGTCACGCGCGGAGCCGATGCGGTAAAGGCGCGGCTCGATCGGTTACGCGCCGAAGGCGCCGCCGCGGCTATCGCGGATTCCGTCTTCGAACGCGATCTCGAAACGCTCGGCGAAGCGGCGCTCGAGATGCCCGTCTCCACCGGCGCGTCCGGCCTGGGTCTCGGCCTCGCTCGCGCGCTTCTGCGCTCCGGCCGCGCTTCGGCAAGCGACGGGGAAAGCGACGCCATCCGCCCCGTCGGCGGTCTTGCCGCGGTGGTCGCAGGCAGTTGTTCGGCGGCAACGCTGAAGCAGCTCGACGCGGCGGAACGCCATATGCCGGTGCTGCGGCTCGACACGGAAAAGCTCCTCGCCGGATCGGACGAGATTTCCGCAGCCGTCGCCTGGGCCGGGGAACGGATTGCTCAAGGCCCCGTCGCCATCGCCGCGAGTGCCGCGCCCGAGGTCGTTTCGCGTCTGCAGGCGCGCTACGGGCGAGAGGCATCCGGGCACGCGATCGAAACGGCGACCGCCGCGATCGCCGGCGAACTGGTAGAGCGCGGCGTGAGACGCCTCGTCGTCGCCGGCGGAGAGACCTCCGGCGCGACCGTCGACAGGCTCGGGATTCCGGCTTTCCTGATCGGTCCGGAAATCGCGCCCGGCGTCCCCGTGCTGAGGACGATCGGCACTGCCGGAAACGAGATGTTGCTGGCGCTGAAATCGGGCAATTTCGGCGGCGAGGATTTCTTCGCCACGGCGCTGTCTATGATGCGGTGAGAGGGAAGGCGGGCGGTCCCCCCGTATCCGCCGCCCGCCCGCTGCACGCTTCCTCAAATCGGACCGAGTAGAGCGCTTGGCGCAGCGCGTCCGCGCGACGGATCTTACAGGCCGTTGTCCTTCAGGATCTGCGCGGCGTTTTCCTTGGTCACCTTCATCGTGTCGAGCGTGACGGTCTTTTCGACCTTTTCCCCCTTCAGGAACTTCACCGCCTGGCGTAGACCCTCTGCTCCCGGCGTTGCATAGAGGAAGGTCGCGGTCAGTTCGCCATTGTTGACCCAGGTCACGCCTTCGTTCGGGAGCGCGTCGATGCCGATGAACTTCATTTCCTTCTCACGACCTGCGTCCTTCGCCGCCAGATAGGCGCCATAGGCCATCGGATCGTTGTGGCCGTATACGAGATCGATCTTCTCGTTGTTGCGCAGCGCCGTCGCCATGATGTTGTAGGCCTGGTCCTGCTTCCAGTCGCCGGATTGCTGATCGAGCAGGTTCTTGATGCCGGGCTCCTTGTCGGTGAACTCGTGGAAGCCGTCGTGGCGGTCGTGGGCCGGCTGGGTGCCCATGCCGCCCCATATCTCGACGATATTGCCCTGAGCCTTGCCCTTTCCGCCGAGAAGCTCGACCGCATATTCGCCGGCCGCGCGGCCGATCAGTTTGTTGTCGCCGCCGACGAACTGGGTGTACTGGTCGGTCTCGACGTTGCGGTCGAGAACGAAGACCGGGATCTTGGCATCGATCGCCTGCTGCACCACGCCGGTGAGCCCTGCGGACTCTTTCGGCGACACGAGCAAGGCATCCACCTCCTGGCGAATGAGGTTCTCGACGTCTGCCACCTGCTTTTCCGTCCTGTCCTCACCGTCGGTTATGATCAGTTCGACGTCCGGATGCTTTGCCGCCTCGGCGATGATGTCCTTGTTGAACTGCGCACGCCACGGTTCGATCGTCGTCGCCTGGCTGAAGCCGATGCGAAACTTCTTGTCCTGAGCCAGGGCGTCCTGCGCCGGCATGAGCACGGTCGTCGCGGCGAGAACGGCGGCGACCGCCGTCAGTTTGATGATGTCACGGCGTTTCATTTCTTCTTTCCTCCCATTGTCATGGATAACGTCTCTCCCGACGTCCGCTCCTCGGCGGACGTATCTCCTTGGGCCGGGCGCCGGCTTGCGCCCGGCAGCCGCAATTGCGCGAGAAGGTCGTAGGCATTGCGCTCCTGAACGAGCACCGTGCCGATGATGATCACGCCCTTCAGCACCAGCTGAAGATTGGAATTGATGTTGTGGAGCTGCAGGATATTGGAGAGCAGGCCGAAGATCAGGACGCCGCAGAACGTCCCGGCAAGGCTCCCTCGCCCTCCCATCAGGCTCGTCCCGCCGATGACCACTGCCGCGATCGCATCCAATTCGAGGCCCGCGCCAGCGTCCGGCTTGCCCTGCCGGTACTGGGCCACATAGAGGACCGCGGCGATGCCCGCGAGAAGACCCGATACCGCATAGGTGACGATCTTCACCCGGCCCGCATTGATGCCGGAAAGGCGCGCCGCCTCCTCGTTTCCGCCGATCGCATAGACATAGCGGCCGAAGGGGGTGAACCGCAGCACCGCGCCATAGAGAAGAATCGCGACGATGAAGAATATGCCGGGCATCGGCACGATGCCGAAGACGAGCTGCCGCAGCATATCGAAATCGGCGGTCGCATTGCTGCCGGTATAGACCGGCAGAACGGCGTTGTTCTGCCCGGCGGTGAGCCGGGCGATGCCGAGCGCCGTGACCATCATGGCAAGCGTGACGATGAAGGGCTGCAATCGTCCCACCACGATGATCGCGCCGTTGACCGCGCCGAACATGAGTCCGACCGCCGGCGCCACGAGCAGAACGCCGAGCACGCCGAATTTCGTCTGCATCTGAGGCAAGAGGAAACTTAGAACCAGGGCACAGAGAACGGCGCCGGCTGCGGCGGGCAGAACGGTACCGCGGGTCCGGTCAAGCCGGATGTCGCGGACATGTGTCACGCCCGCCCGTGATTTCTCGATATTCAGGAAGACGAAGCGTACTGCCGCCGCACCGCCGACCAGAACGGCAAGCCCGACGGACGGCAGCCCCAGATAGAGGGCGGCCGTGTCCCCCGGAACGGTCAGGAGCATTGCGCAGACGACGGTACAGATCGCCATCAGCGAGCCGACCGAAAGGTCTATGCCGCCGGTCAGAATGACGGCCGTCATGCCGGTGGCGATCAGCCCGGTGGTCGATACCTGCCGCAACACGTCGAGGAGATTGCCGGAGGAGAGAAAGATGTTTCTGCCCGACGACGTTACCGGCGAGGACAGGACTCCGATCAGGAAGATGGCGATCAGCCCCCAATAGAGTTTCGTACGGGAGAGAGCCCTCAGGAAATTCATGCAACCGCCCTTCCGCGTGCGCTCCGCGGGGCGGCGAGCTGCATGATGCGCTCCTCGCTCGCCTCCTCCCGGGAGACGAGCCCGGTCTGCCGTCCCTCGGCCATCACCAGAATGCGGTCGGCGAGGAGCAAAAGCTCCGGCAGTTCGGAACTGACCACCACGATCGCCAGCCCGTCGCCGGCGAGCTTGAAGATGAGATCGTAGATCTCGCGCTTCGCACCGACGTCGATGCCGCGCGTCGGCTCGTCGAGAAGAAGGACACGCGGACCGGTCGCCAGCCACTTGCCGATGACGACCTTCTGCTGGTTGCCGCCGGACAGGGTTCCGGCCGCCTGGTCGGTGCTCGCGCAGCGCACGCCGAGCGCATCGACTGCCCCTTTTGCGAGCGCACGTTCGCCTTCGAAGGAGCGCAGCCCGAATCGGGCGAGCCTTCCAACAAGCGGCAGGGCCACATTGTCTCTGATCGATTCGTGAAGATGCAGCCCCTTCGCCTTGCGGTCCTCCGTCACCAGAGCAAAACCGAGGCGGCGAGCATCGCGTGGCGAGCGGATATCGACGGCGATGCCGTCCAGCCGGATATCACCGCCGCGAAGGCCTTCATTCGATGCAAAGATCGTCTCCAGGATTTCCGTGCGCCCCGCGCCGAGCAAGCCGCCGATGCCGAGGATCTCGCCGGCGCGAACGTCGAAGCTCACGCCCTTCAGCACGTCGCGCCAGCCGTGGCGTCCGGGCACGGCAAGCGACAGGTCCCTTACCGAAAGGACGGGCTCGCCCCCGCCGTTGCCCCGGTCGGCCGGGTGCGCGTCGAGGAGGTTGCGGCCCACCATTGCGGCGATGATCGTATTCTCGTCCAGTCCGGCCATCGGCCGGGTCCAGACATGCCGGCCGTCGCGGAAGACGGTGACCCGATCGCTGAGCTGCATGACCTCGTCGATCCGGTGCGAAATATAGATGATGCCGACGCCGTCGGCCGCGAGTTGCCGCATGATCTTGAAGAGGCGCCGACACTCGCCGGGCGAAAGCGCCGAGGTCGGTTCGTCCATGATCAGAATGCGCGCTTCGACGGAAAGGGCCTTCGCGATCTCGACGAGCTGTTGTTCGCCCACCCGCAACTGCCCGACGCGCGCCTCCGGGTCGAGTTCGATGCCGAGACGGTTCAACAGCCCTCGTGCGGCCTCCAGGCTCGCCTTGCGATCCACGAAAAGACCGGCGATCACCCGTTCGCGGCCGAGAAAGATGTTGTCGGCGACGCCGAGTTCGGGGACGAGGTTGAGTTCCTGATGGATGATGGCGATTCCGGCCGCCTCGGCATCGCGCACATTGGAGAAGCGGGCGGTTTCTCCATCGACGCGGAAGGTGCCCTCGTAGTCCGGGTAGACGCCGGACAAGACCTTCATCAGCGTCGACTTGCCGGCGCCATTCTCGCCCATGAGCGCATGGATTTCGCCCGCGCGCAGTTCGAAGCGCACATCCTTGAGCGCCGCGACGCCGCCGAACGATTTCGAAACCGCTTCGGCCGCCAGAACTGGCCGGCCGGATTCTTTGGTGACCGAATCACGGGGGATAGCATCGCGCATGATATTGGCAGCCTCCCTACCGCCGACATCTGACGCTCTATTCGCCTATTTCCTGCAGCCTATTCTAAACGTTTCGACACTGTCAAGCAGGCGGTTCCGGACTTGATTGCCTAATTCCAGCAATTCAAATACAGTTTCGCGAGCAAATCATCTAAACGTTTCAGAAGAAATGCAGCAGCGACGAAATTCTCGGAAATCCGGTGCACCGACCATGCTCGACGTCGCCAAGGCGGCGCATGTCTCTGTGGCGACGGTCTCGGCCGTGATCAACGGCTCGGCCCCGGTCAGTCCGGAATTGCGCAGCCGCATAGAGCAGGCGATCGGCCTCATAGGCTACAAGCGCAACGCGATCGCCCGCAGCCTCAAGCTCGGCACGACCCGCACCGTAGGCCTGATGGTTGCCGATATCACCAATCCCTTCTTCACCGATGTCGTGGCGGTGATCCAGGACGTGCTGCATCGGGCCGGCTACGCCGTGATGCTCTGCTGCAATGACGAGGACGTTGCCTTGCAGGACGAGCAGATCGCCCTGTTGATCGACCGGAGCGTGGACGGCCTGATCATCGCGCCGGCCGGAGACGACGAGACGCTGAAGCGCATGATCGCTAGCGCCAATCTTCCAACCGTGCTGATCGACAGGCTTTGCGACGGCATCGACACCGATGCGGTCGTGCTCGACAATCGTCGCGCGGTTCAGGATGCAACGGTCTATATGCTCGGCCTCGGCCATCGGCGCATCGGCTATATTTCGGGCTCGCTCGACACTTCGACCGGACGGGAGCGTCTTGCCGGCTATCGGGCAGCGTTGGAGGCGGCGGGCCTCCCCTGCGAGGAGGACCTGATCCGGATCGGCAATTTTCGGGAGAAGGACGCCTACACCGCGGCGATCCAGCTGCTGACAAGTCCCGAGCGGCCAACGGCGATTTTCTCCGCCAACAACCTGATGGTCATCGGGGTGATGAAGGCGATCCGGGATATCGGCCTTCGCTGCCCGGACGACGTTTCGGTCGCAAGCTTCGACGATTTTCCCTGGGCCGACGTCTTCCAGCCGCATCTGACGACGATCGCCCAGCCGGTCCAGGCGATCGGCGAACAGGCCGCGCAGCTCGTGCTCGACCGCCTTTCCGGCGCTAGCCCGGAAGCGCCACGCCGGCTCGTGCTTCAGGGAAGACTGGTGATTCGCGACTCCTGCCGGCCGGCCGGCAGCCTGACGCCGCGCGCGATCGCCTGACCCATTTTCGCACAAGGATCGCGTTATCGGGGCGTCAGTCGTCGTGCAAGGCGCGAGCGATCGGCGGGCCGAAATTCAAATCGCGGAACCTTGCCGCAAAGCCCGCGCGCTCCGGCGAACAGGCCGTGACGCCGGCCTCGGCATCAGCGGCGGAAAAGGGACAGAGTCGCGCCATCTGCCACCGTTCCTCGCCAAAGCGGAATTGCACCCGCACCGCATCGCCATGCCGCGTCAGCCGCACCTCCAGTGGGTCCGAAGGCGCCCTTGCGTGCAACGGAATGACCGACCAGTCCGATACGCCGCGTGTCACGACCACGCTGAAATGCATCAGCCCGTCGGTATATTCGATACCGCATTTGATCCAGTTCTGTTCGTCGAGCCGCAGCATCAGACCGGCCTGGTCGTAAAGCTGCTCATACCGGCCGACGATCGTCGCCGAGGCGGTGAAATCGCCTGAAACCGGACGAAGATAGGCATGTCCGCTGTCGCGCACGAAGCCGTAAAAGGTTTCGCGCCAGAAATCCGTCTTGGCGTCGGTCTTGAGCGACAGATCGCGTTCGTCGCCCTCCCAGCTTGCCGGCTCGTTCAGCCAGCGATAGGCGCTTGCCATTCTGTCCCTCCATCCGTCCCAGTGTTTAATTGCTCGGGAGCTGTCGCGCACCCCACTCGCTCTTCGGGATCGCCTTGCCGATCGCGAAGCTGAAGGAAGTGACCGATGTCGTCTCGGGGCTCACTTCGCATTTAAAGTCGATGGCGTACCATGTCGACCGGCTGCGGAAGGCGCCGCCATCGGCGTTCAGGCCCGTCGGCGAGATGAAGCCCCCCGAAGGGCCGAAGGGAACGAGCATGTCCGGAAAGGCGCCGGGCATTTCACGCCGCACCTGCTCGAGCGCTTCGATGCTGCAGAGCTGCACGATCCGCTTCTTCGGCGGCAGCCTGCCGATCGCCTGTTTCACGCGGGGGTCCGACAGGGCGTTTTCAGAATAGAGTTCCTTCGCCTGGACGAGCTGGTTCGACTGGCGTTCGGCCATGGCCTCGGCCGGCTTTTGCGCCGGGTCCGCCCTCGCTTCCTCCACGACCGGTTTCTCCTGGGGAACAGCTGCAGCCGGCGGCGTGGCTGCGGCATCGGCCGCCTCTTTCGCTGCGCTCCGGGCATCGACGCGCAATTCCGCAAGCGCGGTCCTGCTTTCCGCCGGCTTTTCGCTGGCGGTGTTTTCCTTTTTTGCCGGGGCAGGGCGCGAGGCCTCCGGCGTCTCGCTCGGCGTTTCGGTCTTCTTCGGCGCGGCCGGAGGCAATTCGGGCCGAGGCGGCTTTTCCGTTTCGACCGGCGCTGCGGCCGACTCGAATGCCTCAGGCTGAGGACGCGTTTGCTCGCTCTTGGCCACGTTCGGCTTTTGCTCGGGCTTTTCCGCGCTCTTCGGCTGCGCAACGAGCTCGACGCTGACGCTTTGCTCCTTTGCCGGCGCAGACAATTCCGGCAGCCGAACCAGCAGCAAGAAGGCGAGCGCCAGGTGCAGGGCGAGTGAGGTCGGCATGCCCCAACCGGTTTCCCCCCACATTTTCCTGGCGAAGTGCTGCATTGCTCAAAGATCACGGACTCGGAAGCACCGAACCTAAGAGTTCGAGCGCCCCGCAACAAGTGCGGGACGCACGTCGGTCAAGCGTATTCGACCTGATAAGGCTTTTCGAAGAAATGCTCCTCGAGATTGCACCCGCTGCCGCCGCGGTCGATGACGACGAATTCGGAGGTCGAACGAAGCGGCGTCAGAATTCCGTGCCAGACATTTTGCGCGATGTTGACCCCCTGGCCCGGCGCGGTCTCGAAGGCGATCGGCTCGCCGGGTTCCCCGCCTTCGTCGGGCGCGACGACCACGAGAAAGGGATTTCCCGTCAGCGGGATGAAGGCCTGGCTTCCGAGCGGATGCCGTTCCACCATCTTCAGCGTCAGGGGGATCTCGTAGGGCTCGCCCTTCAAGAGGCTGACCAGCGTTCGGGCTTCCGGGCCGCTCGTCTCCACCTTCGCAAGGTCGTGATAGCGGATGCATTTGCCGGCGTTGATCGGAAAGCTCTTCGCATCGTCAGGCTCGATGACGTCGCCGAAGGGCGCGAACTCGCCGTGCGAAAGCGGGCGGATCGGTAGAGGTATCATGGTCTTTCCTCCCTGGTTGACCAATTGCCTTTGGGTGCCGGCACCGATCACTGGATCAGCACCGCCCTGAAATCATTGACGTTCGTGCCCGTCGGCCCCGGCTTGAAAAGGTCTCCAAGCGCATCGAAGGCCACCCAGCTGTCGTTCTTCTGAAGCAGCGCGGCGGCATCCAGGCGCCGCGCCAGCAGGCGCGCGATCGTCGTATGATCGGCGAAGGCGCCGGCATTGTCCTCGGATCCGTCGATGCCGTCGGTATCTGCGGCGAGCGCCGAGATCCCGCCGATACCGTCGATGCCGAGCGCCAGCGACAGCAGGAACTCACTGTTGCGCCCGCCGCGACCTTCGCCCCGGACCGTCACCGTCGTTTCGCCGCCGGAAAGGATGAGGGCGGGCTTCGGAAAGGGACGGCCGCGCAGCGCCGTCTCGCGCGCGATGGCCGCATGAACGAGCCCGACGTCGCGTGCCTCCCCTTCGATCGCATCGGAAAGAATGACGGCCTCTACGCCCGCGGACCGGGCCTTGGATGCCGCGGCCTCCAGTGAGACGCCTGCCGAAGCGATCAGCCGCACCTCGTTGCGGGCAAGGCGCGGATCGGAAGGTCTCGGTGCATCCGCCGCAGCGCTCGCCAGCCAGCGCATGACCTTTTCCGGCAAAGCGAGGCGATAGCGCTCGACGATCTTCAGGGCGTCGTGGCGGCTGGCTGCGTCGGCGACCGTCGGGCCGGATGCGACCAGCGCCGCGTCGTCGCCGGGAATATCGGAGACGACGAGAGAGACGACCCTGGCCGGATGGGCCGCGGCGGCAAGGCGGCCGCCCTTGATCAAGGAAACATGCTTGCGTACCGCGTTCATCGCTCTGATCGGCGCGCCCGACGCAAGTAGCACCCGATTGACGGCGATTTCATCCTCGAGCGAAAGCTCCGGTGGTGGTGCCGGCAGGAGCGCCGAACCGCCGCCGCAGATCAGCGCCACGACCAGGTCATCCCCGGTCAGGCCGCTGACCGCCGCGAGGAGCCGCTTCGATGCCTTCAGCCCGCCCTCGTCCGGCAAGGGATGGGAGGCTTCGAGCACCTCGATCTGCCTGCAGTGCGCGCCGAAACCGTAGCGCGTGACGACCACGCCGCTGAGCGGCCCCTCCCAGGCGCATTCGAACGCCCGGGCCATCTGAGCGGCGCCTTTGCCGGCTCCGATGACGACCGTTCGCCCCTTCGGCCGCTCCGGCAGATTTGCGGCGATGACGCGTTCCGGATCAGCGGCGGACACCGCAGAGGCGAACAGGCTCTCCAGGAATTGACGCGGGTTGGCGATGGCGGCCATTGTTCCTCCCGTTTGGAAATACGCGGGCGGCGGCTCCTCCTTCCGCCGCCCGGATGCATGATCTCCCCGACGGATGAGGCCGCCGGCCGATCATGCGCGTCCTCGATCGCGACTTATGCGACCTCGTGGTTCGCCATCCGCTCGAGCGCCCGCACGAGCCCGGAGTGGTCAAGCCCGCTGTCGCCATTGGCGGCGCAATTGTTGAAGAGCTCCTGGGTCGCCGCCGTGTTCGGCAGCGAGATGCCGAGGCTTTTCGCTCCCTGCAGCGCGAGGTTCAGGTCCTTCTGGTGCAGCGAGATGCGGAAGCCCGGCTCGAAGGTACGCTTGATCATCCGATCGCCATGGACCTCGAGAATGCGCGACGATGCGAAGCCGCCCATCAGCGCCTCGCGGACACGGGCCGGATCGGCTCCTGCCTTGGACGCGAAGACCAGCGCCTCGGAGACTGCCTCGATGGTCAGCGCCACGATGATCTGGTTTGCGACCTTGGTGACCTGACCGTCGCCGCAATCGCCGACCAGCGTGATGTTCTTGCCCATCAGCTTGAAGAGCGGCAGGGCGCGTTCGAAGGAGCTCGGCTTGCCGCCGGCCATGATGCTGAGAGAGGCGTTCTTGGCGCCGACCTCGCCTCCGGAAACCGGGGCGTCGATATATTCGGCACCGGTTTCGCGTACCTTCTTGGCGAACTCCTTCGTTTCGATCGGCGAGATGGAGCTCATGTCGATGACGAGCTTGCCCTCGCCCAGGCCGTAATAGACGCCATTCTCACCGAACAGGACATCCTTCACTTCCGGCGTATCCGGCAGCATCAGGATGATCGTGTCGACCGTTTCCGCGAGCGCCTTCGGCGTTTCGACGATTTCCAGCCCGTTGTCGACGAGCTCCTGGCGCGGCGGGATGGCGAATTTGGACGTGATGATCTTGTGACCGGCATCCTGAAGGTGGCGCGCCATCGGCGTGCCCATGATACCCAGTCCAATGAAACCGATAGATGCCATCGTGCTTAGCTCCTGATTTGGATGATGTCTGCGGATTGTTTGCGCCGGCGCTCGGTGCCGAGCCACCCAAGTCCTTCCGCGGTGGTCGTCAGCGGCTTGTATTCGCACCCGATCCAGCCGTCATAGCCGGCTGCTTCCAACGCGTCGAAGACGAAGGGGTAGTTGATCTCGCCGGTCCCCGGCTCGTTGCGTCCGGGATTGTCCGCAAGCTGTATATGCGCGATCTTTTCGCGGTAGCGCCTGTAGGTGCCGACGAGTTCGCCTTCGGTGCGCTGCTGGTGGTAGAGGTCGTACTGGACGAAGAGGTTGTCGCTCCCCACCTCCTCGATGATCGACGCCGCCTGCCCGACCGTGTTGAGATAGAAGCCGGGGATATCGAAACGGTTGATCGGTTCGATCAGGAGGCGGATGCCGCACTTGCCGAGTTCGGCCGCCGCAAGCTTCAGATTGGCGACGAGGGTCGTGCGCAGCACGCTGTCGGGCACACCGTCGGGGGCAATCCCCACGAGGCAATTGACCTGACGGCAGCCGAGCGCGGTCGCATAGTCGATGGCCGTGGCGACCCCCTTGCGGAATTCGTCGATCCGATCCGGCAGGATCGCGATGCCCCGTTCGCCGCCGGCCCAGTTGCCGGCCGGCAGGTTGTGCAGCACTTGCGTCAGGCCGTGGCGGTCGAGTTCGCCGCGCAGCGCCACCTTCTCGAATTCGTAGGGGAAGAGATATTCCACGCCTTCGAACCCGGCATTGGCGGCCAGTGCGAAACGGTCGAGGAAAGGCGCCTCGTTGAACAGCATCGTCAGGTTCGCAGCAAATCTCGGCATGCGATCACTCCTCTGTGGTAAGCGGGATGCGGGCGGAACCGCGCAGGACGTTCTTCAATCGAGAAGGGCGGCAATCGCGGTCGGGGCATCCTCGCCGCGCTCGGCGAGTTCCTCGAACTCGACGACCGCGTTGATGTCCGTCCCCATGGCGATGTTGGTGACGCGCTCCAGGATGAATTCGATGACGACGGGCACCTGGTGCTCTTCCATCAGCGCTTGCGCCCGATCGAAGGCGTCGGCGAATTCATTTGGGCTCCTGACGCGGATTGCCTTGCAGCCGAGCCCCTCGGCAACCGCCACATGGTCGACCCCGTAACCCTTCTCCGCATCGCCGTCGGCATTGATGTTGTCGAAGGCCAGACTGACCTCGAAATCCATGTTGAAGCCGCGTTGCGCCTGACGGATCAGCCCGAGATAGGAATTGTTCACGACGACATGCAGGTAAGGCAGCTTGTGCTGGGCGCCGACCGCGAGTTCCTCGATCAGGAACTGGAAATCGTAATCGCCGGAAAGCGCAACGATTTTCCGGTTCGGATCGGCGGCCCGCACGCCGAGTGCTGCCGGCAGCGTCCAACCGAGCGGACCGGCCTGGCCGCAATTGATCCAGTTGCGCGGCTTGTAGACGTGCAGGAATTGCGCGCCGGCAATCTGGCTCAAGCCGATGGTCGAGACGTAGCAGGTGTCGCGGCCGAAAGTCTTGTTCATCTCCTCGTAGACACGCTGGGGTTTCAGCGGGGTCTGATCGAAATGGGTCTTGCGCAGCATAGTCCGCTTGCGCTCGCGGCACTCCTCGGCCCAGGCCGACCAGTCGCGCAGCTTGCCGGCAGTCTTCCATTCGGTCGCGACGTCGAGGAATAGCTTGAGCGCGGCGCCTGCGTCGGAGACGATGCCGAAATCGGGCGCGAAGACGCGGCCGATCTGCGTCGGCTCGATATCGACATGGATGAACTTGCGGCCCTCCGTATAGGTCGGGACGTTACCGGTGTGGCGGTTTGCCCAGCGATTGCCGATGCCGAAGACGAAATCGGAGGCGAGCAGCGTCGCATTGCCGTAACGGTGCGAGGTCTGCAGGCCGCACATGCCGGCCATCAGCGGATGGTCGTCCGGGATGACGCCCCAGCCCATCAGTGTCGGAACGACCGGAACGCCGGTGATCTCGGCGAATTCGGTGAGAAGATCCGAAGCGTCCGCATTGATGATGCCGCCGCCGGCGACGATCAGCGGCCGCTCTGCCTCATTGAGCATGGCGAGCGCCTTTTCGGCCTGCGCACGGGTGGCGGAAGGCTTGTAGGCGGAGAGCGGCTCGTAGGTTTCCGGATCGAATTCGATCTCGGCAAGCTGGACGTCGACCGGCAGGTCGATGAGGACCGGCCCCGGCCGACCCGAGCGCATCAGGTGGAAGGCCTTCTGGAAGACGAAGGGGACCAGCGCCGGCTCCATGACGGTGACCGCCCATTTGGTGACCGGCGCCGCGATTTTCGCGATGTCGACCGCCTGGAAATCCTCCTTGTCGAGACGCGCACGTGGCGCCTGCCCGGTGATGCAGAGGATCGGGATCGAATCCGCGGATGCCGAGTAGAGGCCGGTGATCATGTCCGTGCCGGCCGGGCCCGAGGTGCCTATGCAGACACCGATATTGCCGTGCTTGGCGCGGGTATAGCCCTCCGCCATGTGCGAAGCCCCCTCGACGTGGCGAGCGAGGATGTGACGGATCGATCCGCGCGCCCTGAGGGCCGAGTAGAATGGATTGATCGCCGCGCCCGGTACGCCGAAGGCGCAATCAATCCCTTCTTTTTCCAGAACATAAACCGCTGCATCGACTGCGCGCATCTTGGCCATGGGAACTCCTCCTGTTTGATTGGAAGGTAAATCCATCCCGCACCTGTTTCAACGAGTTTTTGGAAATCATTCCCATCACATGGAAATAAAGATTTTCAACAAATAGGAGAAAATCGGATGCAATGGCTGTAGAGCATGATCTCAGGCGGCAACTGATTTGGAGACTGGCATGGAGGCGAACGGCAGGGGAAAGAGAGGGCGCAAGGCGGGAGAGAACGCCGCCCCGGCTTCCGTTCAGGTGCTGGACAGGAGCCTGTCCCTGCTGGCGATCATCGCCGAAGGGGACGGCTCGACCTTGACCGCGCTTTCGGAGCGCTCAGGCATGGCACCTTCGACCGTGCACCGGCTGCTGACGTCGCTCGCCCAACACGGGATGGTGGCGAACGACGCCGAGGCCGGCACGTGGACCGTCGGCGTCAAGGCTTTCGAGATAGGCAACGCCTTCCTGCGCTTCCGCAAGCTCGGCACGATCAGCCGTCCTTTCCTGAAGCGGCTCATGGAGGAAAGCGGCGAGACGGCGAATATCGGCATTGAGGAAGACGGCGACGTCGTTTTCATTTCCCAGGTCGAAAGCCACGCGCCGATGCGCGCCTTCTTCCGTCCCGGGCGGCGGGGCCCGATCCACGCTTCCGGCATCGGCAAGGCGATTCTGTCGACTTGGTCCGATACGGAGATCGCCAAGACTTTGAGCGGCAGGACGCTGCCCTGCTTTACCGGTCGGACGCTCGCCACGCTGCAGGACCTGATACGCAATGTTCAGGAGATCCGCTTCCGCGGCTGGTCGGTCGATGACGAAGAGCACACGCTCGGCATGCGCTGCATCGCAGCCCCGCTCTTCAACGAGTACGGCGAGGCGATCGGCGGCATCTCGATCTCCGGCCCCACCGTCCGTATCGACGACGAGAGACTCGGCATCCTCGGCCCCGCCGTGCGCCGCACGGCGGACGAATTGACGCGCGCGATCGGCGGGCATAGGCCGGAGGAAGGCTGAAGGCGCTCCGCATCCAGCTGGTCTGGTGTGTCATGCTTCGAAGTCCGTATCCGCGGCGGATGCCGCAGGCAGAACGCGGAAGCGAGGGCGAGCGGCTCGGCCTCGACCTATCTCACCCGGCATCGATCCTTTTGCCCGGCGAGCCTTGCGCTGCCTCCAGAAAGGCTGCGACGACGGGTCCGGGGTTTGGCCGGCTGATGACGTACACGTCGGCTTCCGGCGCGGGGTCGGCGAGCGGCCGGTAGACGACCCCCGGTCGCGAAAGAGTCCTGATGCATTCCGGGACGAGTGCGACGCCGAGCCCCGCGGCAACGAGGCTGGTGAGGGAATAGGATTCCACGACCTCGTTCGTGATATCAGGGACGAATCCCGCCGCCACGCAGCAATCATGCAGGTAGCGGGCAAAGCGGGAGTCCGCGAGCCTCAGGAAGACGAAACTTTCCTGCCGCAGGTCGCCGAGCGCGATTTTCCCGAAATCCGCCAGGCGATGGTGCTCGGGCAAGGCGATACCCACCTTCTCATGCCAGGCGACATTCGCGACGAGATCCGGATGGTTTCGAGGCCTGCGCACGAAACTGAGGTCGGTGCGATGGGACAGCAAGGCCGCCTCCTGCGCCTCGGGGTCCATTTCATGGATACGGACGAACACGCCGGGCCACGCATCCCGGAACCGCGCGATCAGGTTGGACAACGGCCCCAGCAGCACCGAGCCGGTCGTCGCAATGTTCAGCGCTCCTACCTGCCCGGAACCGATGGCGCGCGCCTGGCGGGTCGCATGCTCCACCTGGCCGAGAATCATCCGGGCGTGTTCGAGAAAGTCGGCGCCCGCCTCGGTCAGTTCGACATTGCGGCTGGAACGCTCGAAGAGCCGCGTGCCGACTTCCGCCTCCAGATCCCTGATCTGCTGGCTCAATGGCGGCTGGGAGATGTTGAGACTCCTCGCTGCCGCCGTGAAACTGGCGGCCTCGGCGACAGCAACGAAATAGCGCAGGTGACGTAGCTCCATCGCGAAGTCCTATCGATACATCATTCCTCTGGATCGAGTGGAACAATATATTGGACGTATCACGGATCAAGCCTGTAAAGTTCTGGTGGAGAGGCGGAAGAACCCGTTTCACCTGGCATTCGATGGGATTCACATGCAGAAGAACTACTATTTTCCGGAAGGCGGCCACCCGCCTCAGACCAGCCTGCTTTCCGACCGCGCCATCTTCACCGAGGCCTATGCGGTCATTCCGAAGGGCGTCATGCGCGACATCGTGACGAGCTATCTGCCCTTCTGGACCAATACACGGCTCTGGGTGCTGTCGCGCCCGCTTTCCGGCTTCGCCGAGACCTTCTCGCAATATATCATGGAAGTCGGCCCTTCCGGCGGCAGCAATCGGCCGGAGACGGATCCCCGCGCCGAGGCCGTGCTGTTCGTGGTGGACGGCGAGTTCCATCTGACGCTCGGAGATGAGACGCATCTGATGCAGTCCGGCGGCTATGCCTTCATTCCGCCCGGCACCGAATGGAGCCTCAGAAACGAATCCGGTGCGCCGACGCGATTCCACTGGATCCGCAAGGCCTATGAGGAAGTCGACGGGGTTCCCCTTCCCGAACCGATCGTCACCAACGAGCGCGACATCCCTCCCTCGCCCATGCCGGAAACGGACGGGCGCTGGGCCACCACCCGCTTCGTCGATCCTTCCGACATGCGCCACGACATGCATGTCACGATCGTGACCTTCGAGCCCGGCGGCGTCATCCCGTTCATGGAAACCCATGTGATGGAACACGGACTCTACGTGCTCGAAGGCAAGGCCGTCTACCGCCTCAACAACGACTGGGTGGAGGTGGAAGCCGGCGACTATATGTGGCTCAGGGCCTTCTGCCCGCAGGCCTGCTATGCCGGCGGACCGGGCAAATTCCGCTATCTGCTCTACAAGGACGTGAACCGCCATATGACGCTCGGCAATCCGGGCAGGCTCGCCTGATATTGCAGCCCGCCGTGATCCGCCATAGCTTGGGTGCATGGCGACGCCGAAGCTGGAGGCCTACCGCAAGAAGCGGAATTTTTCGAAGACGCCGGAGCCGGTCGGAAATCTGACCGGCGGCGGCAACCGATTTGTCGTGCACAAGCACCATGCGACCGCCGACCACTACGATTTGCGGCTCGAGGTCGACGGCGTTCTGAAAAGCTGGGCGGTGCCGAAGGGTCCGTCGCTCAACCCGGCCGACAAGCGGCTGGCGGTGGAGACGGAGGACCATCCCCTCGACTATATCGACTTCGAGGGCGTGATCCCCGAAGGCGAATATGGCGGCGGTCCGATGATCGTCTGGGACAAGGGCGTCTGGGCGCCGATGGGCGATGTCGAAGACGACCTGCGCAAGGGCGCCTTCAAGTTCCGCCTGGCAGGGGAGAAGCTTAATGGCGGATGGATGCTGGCCCGTCTGAAGCCTCGCCCGGGAGAAGAGGATCAGCGCAACTGGCTCCTTTTCAAGGAGCGCGATCCGGCCGCCGACACATCGATCGACATCCTTGCCGCCCGGCCGGAAAGCGTCAAATCCGGCCGGCGGATCGAGGAACTGGTGGAGAAGCCGAAGGAACCGCCAAAGGCGGTCAAGCTCAATCCCGGCGCGCTGGCCGGTGCGGCCAAGGGTGCACCACCCGAACGCATCGAACCTCAACTCGCAACACAGACGATTCTCCCCCCGGAAGCCGAAAAGAACGCGAAAAAGCCCGAGCTCTGGCTGCACGAGATCAAGTTCGACGGCTATCGCACCATGGCCCACATTGCGGAAGGAAAGGTGCGCCTCGTCACTCGCGGCGGGCTCGACTGGACGAAGCGCTACGGAGACCTGCCGGAGGCTTTCCGGCGGCTGCCGTGCCGCGATGCCGTCATCGACGGCGAGATCGTCGTGCTGGACGAGACGGGGGTCAGCCGCTTCGCGCTGTTGCAGGATGCGCTTTCCACCGGCGCCGGCAACAGCCTCGTCTTCTACGCCTTCGACCTCCTGCATCTCAACGGCTGGAATCTTTTCGACGTCCCGCTCGAGAAGCGCAAGGCACTGTTGAAGAAATTGCTTGCAGGGCAGATCCCAAGCCGCTCGGCGATCCAGTTCAGCGATCATGTGGTGGGCGAAGGGCGCGCGCTTTACGACCGGGCCTCCGAGATGGGCCTGGAAGGGATCGTCTCCAAACGCATCTCCGCCCCCTACCGAAGCGGCCGGTCGAAGACCTGGACCAAGACGAAGGCGCTGAAGGCGGAGAATTTCGTGATCGTCGGCTACACCGTTTCGGAGGCGGCCGAGGGCATTGCGTCGCTTGCCCTCGGAGAGTGGGCCGACGGCGAGCTGGAATATCGCGGCAAGGTCGGAACCGGCTTCGACGCGCAGATGCTGAGGGAGTTGCTGGTGCGGCTCGAGCCCTTGCGGGCCGGCGCCGCAACGCTCGAAGGAGCGCCCCGGGAGATCATCTGGGTGCGGCCCTTGCTCCGGGCGCATATCCATTATGGCAACCGGACAACCGACAACGTCCTGCGGCACGCCGTCTTCAAGGGGCTGCGCGACGTCGAGCTGTCGACGCCGGTTTCCATGTCGAGAAAGCGCCTGATCTCGGACGCGGACCTCGCAGGCATATCGATCACCAACCCGACCCGGCGGCTCTTCGGCAGGTCCGGCCCGACCAAGCTCGACCTCGCCGTCTACTACGCGATGATCGGGGATTTCATGCTGCCGCATATTCTCGGCCGTCCCGTTTCGCTGGTACGCTGCCCTACCGGCCGGACGCAGGATTGCTTCTTCCAGCGGCATCCCTTTACCGGCATGCCGCCTTCGGTCGCGACGTTCCAGGCAACCAACTCGGAAGGCGAGGCGAAAACATACCTGTCGGTCGAGGACGCGAGAGGATACCTGGCGCTGGCGCAGTTCGGCGTCGTCGAATTCCACAACTGGGGGACGACACGCAAGCTGCTCGGCAAGCCGGATCGCATCGTCTTCGATCTCGATCCCGGCGAGGGCATCGCCTGGCGCGAGGTGGTCGAGGCCGCGATCCACATCAAGGCCGAACTCGAGGCGCTTACCCTCGTGCCCTTCGTAAAGACATCGGGCGGCAGGGGAGTGCACGTCGTCGTACCGGTCGTGCCGAAACTCGACTGGAAAAAATTCCATCAGGCGGCGAGCGCGCTCGCGACCCGTCTCGCGGCCACCGCTCCGGACATCTTCACCACCACCATGGGCAAGGACAACCGCGTAAGGCGCATTTTCATCGACTTCCATCGCAACGCCCGCAGCCATACCTGGGCGGCCCCCTATTCGCTGCGCGCCCGCACCAATCTGCCCGCTTCGACCCCGCTCAGCTGGGCGGATCTGGAGACTATCGACGCTCCGGCGGATTTGAACTATTCTTCGCTGCCGGGCCTTCTGGCCACGTCCGGCGATCCCTGGGCCGATATCGACGACTTCGCGAGGGATCTGTCTATACTGTAGTCGTTGAGCGCGGGATGCAGGCGGAGACCGCATGCATTTTCCTCATCCCGCTCTGGCAGATGTGATCGTAGTGCCGCGTAGGAGACAACCATGGCACCCAGGGCAAGTTGGAAGGGCTATATCAGACTGAGTCTCGTGAGCTGTCCGGTGAGGCTTTACCCCGCCACCAGCGCAAGCGAGCGCATTTCCTTCAATCAGCTTCACAAGGACACCCATAACCGGATCAACATGAAGCCCGTCGATCCGGAGCTCGGCCTCGTCGAGCGTTCGGACCTCGTGAAGGGCTACGAATACGAAGACAAGAAATACATCATCATCGAAGACTCGGATTTGGAAAGCGTCCGGATCGAATCCAATCACACCATGAACATCGAGGCTTTCGTCGATGCCGATTCCGTCGACGTCATCTACCAGGACGCCCCTTATTACCTGGCGCCGGACGGTGCCATGGCCGAGGAAACCTTCGTCGTCCTGCGTGAAGCTCTGCGCCGAAGCGGGAAGCTCGCGATCGCCCGCCTCGTGCTGTCCAGCCGCGAAAGGGTGGTGACCATCGGTCCGCGCGAGACCGGAATGTTCGTCTGCACCTTGCGCAATCCCAACGAGGTGCGCGGCACGGCGGATTATTTCGGCAACATTCCGGTGGGCAAACCGGATCCCGAGATGCTGCAGCTTGCCGAAGCGCTCATCGAGCAGAAGACGACGACCTTCGATCCGAAACAGTACGAAGACCGCTACGAGGTCGCGCTGATGCAGATGATCCGCGAGAAGCTCAAGGGTCACAAGCCGATCATCGCGCAGGCGCCCGAACGCGGCAACGTCGTCAATCTCATGGATGCCCTAAAGGCGAGCCTTTCGCAGGCCAAACCGCCCGCCAGGAGCAAGCCCAAGGCGGAGCCCGCGGCAAAGGAGCCCGCTGCCAAAGCCGCGGCGGCGAAACGCGTGACGGCAAAACCCGCGGCCAAGAAGAAAGCCTGATGGCGGTTGCCGGTCGGACATTCGGTATCGTGGGCGCGCTCGCCGCCTTTCCGCGGCGGCTGGCGGCGCGCGAGGTCGAGCGCCAGGGCGGACACCTCAGGCGCGGTGTCAACAGGCAGACGAAGTTCGTGGTCTTCGGGCGCGGGCTGCTCGCAAAGGCCTCCGAAGCGGAGATCGAGGCCCGCTTCGACAGCGAAAGCGGGCAGCGTCGGTGCGTGCTCAGCGAGAACGGCTTTCTCCGCCTGCTCGGACTGGCGAGCGCCCCGGAAACATCGGCGCTGACGCGGCAATCGCTCGTCGACCAGTCCGGCATCTCCCCGCGCCACCTCGATCTTCTGTCGTTGTTCGACGCTTTCGAGCATGACGGCGAGCCCTATTCCTTCCGCGATCTGATCCTCGCCAGAAAATATGCCGGCCTGATGGCCAGCGGCGCGGTCTGGAGCGCGATCGCGCGCTCGGTCCACCGCTCCGGAAACGTTGCCTCCCTCACGGCGCTCTCGCTGCACCATGAACGCAAGGATGCGATCTATGCGCGACGCGCCGAGGGCTTGAGCGAGCTCGACGGTCAATTGCTGCTCGATATCGGCTCTCCCGACGAGGAGGCGCTCGAAGATCTGTTCGCTCAGGCCGAAGCGGCCGAAGAAGCGGGGGAATACGACCAGGCGGCCGCGTTCTACCAGCGCTATCTCGGCATCGACCGCACCGACGAGGTTGCAGCCTTCAACCGCGCCAACTGCCTCAGGGCCGCGGGGCGGGAGGCCGAAGCGGCCCAGGACTATGTCCGCGCCATCAAGCTCGATCCTTGCTTCGTCGAGGCTTGGTTCAACCTGGCCGGGCTGATGGGCGAACGCGGCCGCACGGACACGGCCAGGCGGCATCTGAGGAGAGCGATCGATATCGATGGCGATTACGCCGATGCCATCTTCAATCTGGCGAAGCTGGAGTTCGACGCCGGCAATCTCGCTGAGGCCCGCCGCTGGTGGACGCGTTACCTCGAGCTCGATCAGCATTCCGAATGGGCACGCGCGGCAGAACGCGGCGTACAGTTCGTGAACCTGCATCTCCTCTCCAGAACGGCTGGCTGACATGCACGGAAAATTCCTGTTCGACGGGCCGGGCGATGCGCCCGTCACCATCCTCCTCGCGCACGGAGCCGGCGCGCCGATGGATTCGACCTCGATGACCGCGGCCGCCCTGGCGCTTGCAGGGGTGGGTTTTCGCGTCGCCCGCTTCGAGTTCGGCTATATGGCAGCGCGGCGCACTGCCGACGGACGCAAGCCCCCGCCCCGTGCGGAAACGCTCAATCCGGAGTATCGGGCGGCCATTGCCGAACTCGGCGCCCAAGGCACTCTCGTGATCGGCGGCAAGTCCATGGGCGGCCGCGTCGCCAGCATGGTCGCCGACGACCTTCATGCCGAAGGGAAGATCGCCGGGCTCCTTTGCCTCGGCTATCCCTTCCATCCCCCCGGAAAACCGGAGCAGTTGCGCACCCGGCATCTCGCCGATCTCAAGACGCCTGCACTGATCTGCCAAGGGACCCGCGACGAATTCGGCACCCGCGCCGAGGTTTCGCGATACGCGCTCTCCGACAGGATCGAACTTCTCTGGCTGGAGGACGGCGACCACGACCTGAAGCCGCGCAAGAAGGTCTCAGGCTTCTCGACCGCAGATCACCTGAAGACGCTGGCCGAGGCGGTCGCGCGATGGGCGGATCGCCTCGCCCCTTGAGCTCCTCATGAAGATCGCGACCTTCAACATCAACGGTGTGAACAAGCGGCTCGACATCCTCTTGACCTGGCTCGCTGCGGCCGAGCCGGACGTGGTTTGCCTGCAGGAGCTCAAGGCGACGGACGGACAGTTTCCGAAGGCCGCGATCGAGGAAGCCGGCTACGGCGCCGTCTGGCGGGGCCAAGCCGCCTGGAACGGCGTCGCCATTCTCGCCCGCGGTTGCGAGCCGGTGCTCACGCGAACCGGATTGCCCGGGGACCCCTCGGATACGCAAAGCCGCTACATCGAGGCGGCGGTGAACGGCATTCTCATCGCGTCGCTCTATGCGCCCAACGGAAATCCGCAGCCCGGGCCGAAATTCGACTACAAGCTCGCCTGGCACTTGCGCTTCAACCAGCACGCCGCCGCGCTGCTCGAGACGGGGGTGCCGGTGGTGTTCGCCGGCGACTACAACATCGTTCCGGAACCGCGCGACATCTATCCGACCCGCTCCTATGACGACAACGCCCTCGTCCAGCCGGAAAGCCGCGCAGCCTTCCGGAGCCTTATCGATCAGGGCTGGCTCGACGCGCTGCGCAAGATCCACCCGAAAGATCAGCTCTTCACTTTCTGGGACTACCGCCGCAACCGCTGGCAGCGCGACGCCGGCCTTCGCCTCGATCACATTCTCTTGAGCCGCAAGCTCCGGCGCCGCCTGACCGGCGCCGGCATCGACCGGGAGATCCGTGCGCTTGAAGGAGCGAGCGACCACGCGCCGGTATGGGTGTCGCTGCGGGATTAGTCTAGCTGTCCCTGTAAGCCTGCGATGCATCCGCAGCGCCCGACTGGCGAGCCAATGCGGCGAGCTTGACCTGTACCAGCAGCGAAAGCTCGTCATAGACATTCCATTCGTCGACGATCTTCCCGTCCTTGTAGTGGTAATGGGTCATGCCCATGACCTGCAGTCGGGCACCTGTCGGTTCGCCGAGATCCTGAAGAATACCGTAGCCAAGGTGATGACCTTCCATCAGCCAACGCACCGCGACCTTGACGCCGCCTTCCTCGCAGGGGTTTGAGCAGATGTGCTGCGCCGTGTAGGCGGCATCGGGAATCGACCCGATAAGGCCAAGATGCTGGTGGGTGACGGCTGCGACCCCGTAGAGCTCCTTCATCAGCGGGCCGTGATATTGGCAGGTCGGGGCGTAGACATCCTTGATCTTTCCGAACATGCGCCCGTTGAACATCTCGTGGAGCCAGCGCAGCGTATAGGCTTCGATATCGTTATGCGCGAGCGAGACGTCCGCTTCCGCCTCGGGCGGATATTGACCGAGCAGACGGCGGTTCTCGCCGATATCGAGCGAGAGGAGCCCCTTGTCGAACGAGGATCGGGCAAGCTTTTCGGCAAAGGCATGGGGATCGAGACCGAGCTGCTTGATGATAGCCATCGTGTCGGCGACCACCCATTCGCGATAGATCTTGTTGCGGTGGATCATGCAGTCGGCGATCGTGCGCGCCACGAAGGTGCGGCCGGTGGGCGGCCCGAAATGACCAGATTGCGTATGCCGGCCAGAACCGGTGACGAGATGCGACGTGTAGAACCCCTCGACATCGTTGCCGCGCCAGAGCACCTGGGTGGCCATGCCGCGCCGCTCCGGCAGCGACACGAGCCGCTGGATCGTGTCGCGGACAACGTCCTCGCGATTGTAGATGGTGCCGAGGGTGCCGTAGAGGACACAGTTGTGGGTGTAGTGCGTGTAGATCAGACCGATATCGCGCTCGTCCCAGATCCGATGGGTGCATCGTACGATGTAGTCGACGATATCAGTGTATATCTCATCGAAACCGTCGAGCGACTGGCTGCGGGGGCGGTCGACCGGGGCGAGTTCGGTGTAGTCGCGGCGCTCGACCTGCAGAACCTGCTCCACCGGCTCCTTTCGCTGGCTCTGCGCCATGGCTTTTGCTGCCTTGGTAGTGTCGTCGCTCATGAGATGTCCTTCCATTGGAATTCCGTAGGGTTACGATAGGGGGGCGGAAACGGCTGCAAGCCAGCGCTTCATGACGAGCGCCACGGGTTCGGGGTTCTCAAGCGGTGCGAAATGGCCGGCATCCGCGATGAGGTGGAGCTCCGCGCCGGCAATGCCGGCGGCGAGCTCCCGTTGCGCATCGAGCGGGCATACTTCCTCGTCCTCTCCGGCAAGCACCAGTGTCGCCTGCGTGATGGAAGCAAGCCTCGGGCGGCTGTCCGCGCGGTTTATGGCGACGTCTGCCTGTTCGGAAAGCCGGTCGGGGCCGCAGTCGCGTGCCATGGCGACGATCGTGTCGCGCAAGCCCGTATCATGGACATTCGCGGGCGCCACCAGCCGCGGCCAGGCATCGAGGATGAAGCCGTCCATGCCCTTTTCGCGCGCATCCGCGACCGCCTTGCGCCGCACCGCCGCATTGGCGGGCGGATCCGGACGCGCCGTCGTGTCGATCAGAGCGAGCTTGCCGATCCGTTTTGGCTGCTGTGCTACCATCTCGAGCGCACAGATACCTCCAAGGGAAAAGCCGGCGAGCAGAAAATAGGGCGGCGCGTCCGCAAGAATGGCCTCGGCCAGCGCCGCCATGGTGCGGGCGCCGCCCATACTGCCTATCAGAACCGGGTAATCGCCAAGCCTCTCTATAAGCGGAGCAAACACCCGGCGGTCGCAGGCTGTGCCCGGCAAAAGCAGGAGCGGCGGTCGCGGATCGTCCATTGACTGAGAAGTCTTCATTGTCGGGTCGCCCGGAGAGATTGCTCGCTTCGCCATCACGATCCGGCCTCCAGGGGTAGCCAAGTAAGATTGTGACGCCGTGCCTGAAAAATGATTGGCAGATTTTGAATACGTATGCAATAGAATTTGTGCTCGGACATTTTCGAACCTCCCGGATGCCTCTTCCTGTGTGACGCAAGCTCGCCACGCATCAGTGCCTGGACGAACGGGGCGTCGCTGGCTGCCCGCTAACCTTCGTGCCGGCAGGCGTCATTTCGGAGCGAGGAAGTGCTCTAAACTCCGGAATTGGACCACAGTCGCGGCGGCTTGGACGCGGCGAAGTCGCTCGCCTCTTCATAGGCATGGCCGATCTGGCAAAGGGTCGCCTCGCCCCCTGCCCGGGCGGCAAGCTGAAGCCCGAGCGGGAGGCCGCCGGCAAAGCCACAAGGGACCGAGAGGGCGGGGTGGCCCGTGACATTGAAGGCGATCGTGCGCATGGGTGTCCACCGCGCCGCATCCCCGGTAAAATCGGCAAAGGGTATCGCCGGCGTCAGCGTCGTTGCCGTCAGGATCGCATCGAAGTCCGCGAACGCCGTGCGGTCGATCCGATTGCGCAGGCGCGCGGCAGCCTGACGAGCCCGGGAAATATCCTCCGGCGTCAAGCAGAGGCCCGACACGATGTTCTGGAAGACCTTGCGGCTGTAGCGGTCGCCGGCCTCGGCAAGCTGCCGCCGGTGCGCCTCGAAGGCCTCGGCATGGATGATGACGGCGCCGACGGCCTCGAAATCTGCCGCGGCTGGCAGTGTCACCTCCTCGATCCTCGCGCCGAGTAGCGACAAGAGCGATGCGGCTCCGTCGACGGCCTCGAGAAGCGCCGGCAGGGTCTCCGGATCACCGGCAAACCATTCGCGAGCATAGCCGATGCGCAATCCCGTCAAGGGCCTGCCCAGGCACGCGGCGGCAGGATTACCGTCCCTACCTGGAGGGTCCGCGACAGCGTCGAAGGTGATCGCCGCTTCGGCCACCGAGGCGCTGACGAAACCAACGTGGTCCATGCTCGGCGAAAGCGGAAAGACACCGCGCATGGGTATGCGGCCACGAGTCGGCTTGAAGCCGACAGCGCCGCAATAGGCGGCAGGGCTGCGCACCGAACCTCCCGTATCGGAGGCGACGGACGTGCGCAGCAGGCCGCCGGCGACCGCCGCTGCCGAACCGGATGACGAGCCGCCGGTAAAGCGCCGCACGTCCCAGGGGTTGGCGGCCGGTGGAAAGGACCGGTCGAAGACCGGGCCGACCATCGCGAATTCGTAGGTTTCCAGTTTGCCGATCAGGACGGCACCGCCCAGCCTCAGTCGACGGACCACCTCCGCATCCTCGGCCGGGATTTGCCGGACATATAGATCCGAGCCATAAGTCGTCGGCATATCCGCCGTGTCGAAGAGATCCTTGACGGCAACAGGGATGCCGTGCAGCGCACCCCGATCCTCGCCGCGCTCGAAGGCCTCGTCGGCCCGCGCCGCCGCGGCGAGCGCGCTTTCCGCAGCCACATGCAGGAATGCATGATAGGCGCCGTCCCGCTCCACAATTCGGTCGAGATGCGCTTCGGTCAGCGCCACGGAGGTCAAGCTTCCGTCACGAAGCCGCCCGGCAGCCTCCGGGATCGGGAGGTCGGCTGGGTTCTCCGTCATCGGCCGTCAGACTCCGGCGGCGCTTCGTCATCGTCTGCGATGTGGTCCAGGCGTTGCGCCGCACCATGAAGATGCACCGCACCGGCCAGAACGGGTGCCTCCCGCTCGGCTGCAATCGAAATGCCGAGGACGCGGGCCCCCTTCCGGATGATGGACAGGGTCGGCCGCGTGGATTCGGAATGTGCCATGGCGTGCTCCAGTCAGGTCCGGGCAGCCTCGAACCGCGCCCAGGCTTCCTCGAATTTTGCGAGATTGAAGCCTTCCTGTCGAGCGGGCTCCAGGATCAGCCGCTCAGTGGCGCGGAGCTTCGCGATCGAGGCCGCAAGCACGGGAAGGACGTCCTGCGGCACCACGACTGCGCCGTGGCGGTCCGCGTGAACGAGATCGCCCGGCGCAACCGTCAGGCCGAAGACGGTGACCGGGACGCCGATCGCCTCCACATGCACGAAGGCATGGCTGGGTCCGATCGAGCCGGCGATCATCGGGAAGTTCTCGGGCACGTCTCCAAGATCGCGCATGACGCCATTGGTCAGCACGCCGGAAAGGCCGAGCCCTCGGTGGACGGTCGCGTTGATCTCGCCCCAGAAGGCACCGACGCAATGGGGAAAATCCGTATCCTCGACGACGGCGACGGAAGGCGGACCGCCGCTCGCCATGTGGCGGTAGTAGTCCATGCGCCGCGCCCTTATAATGGCCGGGTCCTCGCTCGGAGGCGCGGCGGCGGCTATCTTCGCTGTGCGCGCATATCCGACGACCGGCGGGGACGCCGGAGCCGAACTGACGACCGTGCCGCGGGTAAAAGCGTCAAAGCCGCGCTTGCCCTGCGCCACCTCGATCGCGTTGCAGACGGTGGGCGTGTCGACCATGCGCAGCAGGGACAGGAGTTCGTCGTCCAAGTCTTTTCCTCCGGTAATCTGGGCCTCGAGCCGTAACCTCAGGGGTAATGAAGGGCGGCCCGCCGCCCTTCACTGGAGATCAGCCGCGCCAGGTCTGGCCGGCCTGGTCGCCGGTCGAGACGACGCGGTAGAGGCTCGCCTCGCCGGTCATCGCGGGCGCGAGGCTGCGCTTGATGCCCGGCGGAACGGCGCAGGTGTCGCCCGGCGCCAGCACGGATTGGCCGCCGTCCCAGGCGAGCTTCCAATGGCCGCGCATGACCATCAGCACCTCGTGACGTTCGTTCACATAGGCCTCTTCCGGAATCGAGCCGCGCGTGAGCAGTTCGACCTCGAAGCCCGGCTTGTCGCGCAACAGCGCCTTCTCGCCGATCACCTTTGCCGGCGCCTTTTGCGCCAGCGCCATCAGATCCCAGTAACGGGCGACATAGTCGCGTACCACGTCCTGAACCGGCGTTTCCGGGAAGACCCTCAGCTCTTCCTCCGTCAGAAGCGGCATCGGCTTGATGCCATCGGGCAGCGACTGACCCTTCTTGGTATCGTAGAGCTTGCCGTTTTCGCCGAGAACCAAACCGTGATCCTTGGCATCCTCGATCACCTGCGGCGCCCAGATCACGCCGCCGCCGGCGTCGTCGCCGCCGAGTATGGCCATTATCATCCCGTAGTCCGTACCGATGTTCTCGAAGCCGCGGAAGATGCCGGTCGGAATGTTGAAGATGTCGCCCTCTTCGAGCACGACCTCGCCGGCCTTGCCCCAGCGCCCCCAAAAGAAGCGCCAGCGACCCTTGAGCACGAAGAAGACTTCGGCCGTGCGGTGCGAATGCAGCGAATTGCGGCACTTCGGCGGCTGGCCGGCAGCCCCGATGTTGAAGCCGGGCGTGTCCTTGATATGGACGTGCTGGTCAGCGCTTTCCGAGACGCCGCCCCCGATTATGGTGAAGTTTTCCTTCTGGTTCGAGCCCGGCGTATGAGCGTCGATGAAGGCGGTCCGGCATGGTTTCAATTCGCCATAGCGAACGATGCGCTTTTCCATTTCCGTCTGGGAGATGTGCATTTGTAATGCCTTTCATACGTATGCAAAATAGATTGCGGTCATGGCTTCGCCCTCCAGAGCCGGGCGATGTGGCTAGCGTGTCTCTCCTGTCTGCGCTTTTGCGCGGGTCGAGCCGCGCAGGACCAGGGCGCCATCAAGGGCGATGCGGCGCGCGGCCCCCTCCCCCTCTTTGATGTTCTGCATGAGCGTGGCCACCGTCTCGGCGACCATGTGGTCGACGTTCTGGCGGATCGTCGTCAGGTCGTAGGCGGGCCAGCGCGCCGGCGGCACGTCGTCGAAGCCGACGACGGAGACATCGTCGGGAACGCGCAGTCCCAGTTCGAAGCGCAGCACGTCCATTACCGCGAAGGCCATATGATCGTTGCAGACGAAGACGGCGTCGGGCCGCTCCGGTCCTGCAAACATGCGTCGGGCCGCCGACTGCGCCTCTTCATAGCGGAAGTTTCCGACCTCGCGTGCAAATAGCGCGAGCCCCGCCGCCTCCAGCCCTTCGCGAAATCCCTGTTCGCGGTCGCGCTGCGTCGAGGCGCCCTCGAAGCCTGCGATGTAGCCGCAGCGTCTGTGGCCAAGTGAAACGAGCAATTCCGCCAGCTGGCGGCCACCGCCGCGGTTGTCCGAAGTGACGGCCGAGAGCCGCTGGTCGTCCTGCAGGCGGTTGAACAGCACGATCGGCACGCCGGAGGCGTGGCAGCGCGCTGCCAGCTCAGAGGACATGTTCGCCGAGGCGAGCACGATGCCGTCCACCTGATAATCAAGGATTTCCTGGGTAATCTGGTCGACGTTCTCAGATGCGATCGAGGAGATGAAGACCAGCACATGATAGCCCTGGTCCTGCAACGCCTTCGACAGACGCTCGACTACCTCCGGATAGAAGTAATTTTCCAGATAGGCGACGACGAGGCCGATGATGCGGCTGCGGCCCGTGATCAGCGATCGGGCGAGCACGTTCGGCCGGTAGCCGAGCTCTTCGGCAGCCGCCCTGATCTTCTCCGCCGTCTTTTTCGAAACAGACGTCCCCGGCGTGAAGTAGCGCGACACGGCCGATTGGCTTACCCCCGCCAGGCGGGCAACATCGTTCGAGGTGACCTTCTCGTTTGCCATCAGTCCGCTGTCCACCCCCCATCAACCATCAGCGCGGTCCCCGTCACCATCGCCGAGGCATCGCTCGCAAGATAGGTGACGGCAGCCATAATGTCTTCCACGCGCCCGAGGCGCCCGAGCTTGATTTTCTCCTTTATCCACTGGACCCGATCGGGTCGGGAAAAGGTCTGCTCCGTCAGCGGCGTGCGAATGAATGTCGGGCAGATCGTATTGACCCGAATGCCCTTCGGGCCCCACTCGATCGCCATTGATTTGGTGAAGCCCTCGACGGCGTGTTTCGTGGCGCTGTAGACGGCCCTGTCGATGCCGCCGACATGGGCCATCTGCGAGGAAATGTTGATGAGCGAGCCCGGCTCGCCGGCGGCAATCAACCCCTTGGCGACAGCCCGCGTGAGGAAATAGGCGCCGCGCACATTGAGCGCGAAGACCGCGTCGAAGTCCGCCGGAGCCGTATCCTCCGCCGGGCCATGGCGGGCGGTGCCCGCACTGTTGACCAGAACATGGAACGGTCCGTGGCGCGCGATTGCAGCCTCGGTCGCCTCGACATTGGCGACATCGAGCACCAGGGTTTCGGCCGAGAACCCCTGGGCGCGGATCGCCGCCACCGCTTCGGCAAGCCTCTCCGGCGAGCGCGCCGATAGTACCACATGGGCGCCCGCCTCCGCGAGCGCGACAGCGCAACCGAAGCCGATGCCCGACGAAGCTCCAGCGATCAGGGCACGCTTGTCGTCCAGGCGGAAGGAAGGCGTGCGGGGCAGGATCAATGCAGAAGCCTCCCTTGCTGCATCGCCGGGGCGGGCACGCGCGGGCCCACGCCGGGGGTTGTGTGAAGCGATCTATTCAAGCGCCGCGCCCTCCCCGTAACCGATGCTGCGCCCGCCATAGCGGCGAACCCGGACATTTGCCTGTTCGGCATGGCCGACGAAGCCTTCCAGAAGGCACAGGCGCGAGCAATAGGCGCCGATCTCCGCTGCGGCTTCGTCCGTCAGTACCCGTTGGTAGGAATGCGTCTTCAGGAATTTTCCGACCCAGAGGCCGCCCGTATAACGGCCGGCCTTCCTGGTCGGCAGAGTGTGATTGGTGCCGATTACCTTGTCGCCATTGGCGACATTGGTTCGGGGTCCAAGGAAGAGCGCACCGTAGGAGTGCATGTTCTCCAGGAACCAATCGTCACGATCAGTCATGACCTGCACATGCTCGGAGGCGAGGTCGTTGGCGACATCGAGCATTTCCTCATAGGTATCGCACAGTATGACCTCGCCGTAATCGCGCCAGGAGGCACCTGCGGTTTCCGCCGTCGGCAGGATCGCAAGGATGCGATCGATCTCCGCAATGGTCCGGTGGGCGAGATCGTGCGAGTTGGTAACGAGCACCGCAGGCGAATTGTAGCCGTGTTCGGCCTGGCCAAGCAGGTCGGTTGCGCACAGCTCGGCGTCGACCGTCTCGTCGGCGATTACCATTGTCTCGGTCGGGCCGGCGAAGAGATCGATGCCGACGCGCCCGTACAACTGCCGCTTGGCTTCGGCGACGAAGGCATTGCCAGGGCCGACCAGCATGTCGACCGGGTCGATCGTCTCGGTGCCGAGTGCCATCGCGCCCACCGCCTGCATGCCTCCCAGCACGTAGATCTCGTGGGCACCGGCCTTGTGCATCGCCGCCACGATCGCCGGGTGCGGCTCACCCTTCTGCGGGGGTGCGGAGGCAACTATGCGTGGCACGCCCGCGACCGCAGCCGTCAGCACCGACATATGGGCGGAGGCGACCATCGGGAACTTGCCGCCGGGCACGTAGCAACCGACCGACTGCACGGGAATGTTGCGATGCCCCAGGATCACGCCCGGGATCGTCTCGACCTCGATGTCCTTCATCGAAGCACGCTGGGCTTCGGCGAAGCGGCGGATCTGTTTCTGGGCGAAATCGATATCAGCCATGTCGCGGGCAGAGACCTTGGACATCGCGGCCTCGATCTCGGAGTGGCTCAGCCGGAAGGACGGCGGCGAAAATCCGTCGAACTTCTCCGAAAGTTCCCGAACCGCTTGATCGCCTCGCGTCTCGATGTCCTTCAGTGTCGCTTCGACGATCGCGCGAACCTTCGCGTCTTCCTCCGATCGCTGGGCCTCGGGCTTGCCGCGCTTGAGGTAGGTCACCGTCATGTTGTTCCTTCCCTTGGGACATTCCGACCATGCGAAACCGCATGCCGATCGTATGTTTCAGTTTCCGGGTGTCCGCGCGATCCGCACACCCGTATCGGTATCGAACAGGTGGCAGATCGAGGCGGGGATCGCCGCATGCACGACATCGCCGATCTCGGCGCGGTATTCCTTGCCGGATTTGATGGAGACGAGCTGGTCGCCGATTCGGAAGCTTGCCATGGTGGCTTCGCCGAGAAGCTCCATCGAATAGACCTCGGCGCCGAACTCGCCGCCCTCGGAAACGAGCGAGGCGTCCTCGGCGCGGAAGCCGAGCGTCACCGGGCCCCTCACATTCGTCTGCAGACCGCCGACGGTGATGCCCGGCCCTCGGAAAGTGCCGTTGTCGATGTCGCCGGAGACAAGGTTCATCGCCGGCGAGCCTATGAAGGACGCAACGAACGTATTGGCGGGATTGTCATAGATATCCGTCGGAGTGCCCACCTGCTGGATGACGCCCTTGTTCATCACTACCACCCGATCGGCAAGCGTCATCGCCTCGATCTGGTCATGAGTGACGTAGATCGTCGTGACTTTCAGCGTGTGCTGCAGGTTCTTGATCTGAGCACGCGTCGAGACGCGAAGCTTTGCATCAAGATTCGAGAGCGGTTCGTCCATCAGGAAGGCTGCCGGCTGGCGCACGATGGCGCGCCCGAGCGCGACGCGCTGCCGCTGACCTCCGGAGAGGGCTGCAGGCCGGCGCTCCAGGAAATCCACCAACTCGACCATGCGGGCGGCCTGCATGACCTTCTCGTGGTGCAGTTCCTTCGGGACCTTGCGTACGCGTAGCGGAAAACGAATGTTCTCGTAGACGGTCATGTTGGGATAGAGGCCATAGCTCTGGAAAACCATCGAGATGTCCCGATCCTTTGGCTCCAGATTGTTGACTATGCGGTCGCCGAGCCAGATCTCGCCTTCGCTGATGTCGTCGAGCCCGGCGATCATGCGCATCGTCGTCGTCTTTCCGCAGCCGGACGGCCCGAGCAGCACCAGGAACTCCCGGTCGGCGATGTCGAGATCGAAATTGTTAACACCGACGAAATTGTGCCAACGCTTCGACACGTTCTTCAGGCGGATTTCAGCCATTGCGATTATCCCTTGACTGCGCCCGCGGTAAGCCCGCTGACGATCTGACGTTGGAAGAACATGACCAGCACGAAGAGCGGTGCGGTCGCGGAAACGACGGCTGCGACAGCGAACATGACGTTGCCCTCCTGCTGTATCGTCCCGAGGAAGCTCGCGATTTTCGGCACCATCGTTTGGTTGGGCTGCGACAGGAGCATCGCGGTGACGGCGAAATCGTTATAGGCAAGCAGGAAGGAGAACAGGCCCGTTGTGATCACGCCTGGCCACATGACGGGGATCACCACCATGCGGAAAGCCTGAAACCGTGAGCAACCGTCGACCATCGCGCTTTCGTCGAGATCCTTGGGGATCGACAGGAAAAACGAATGCAGCATCCAGAGGGTGAAAGGCTGGTTGATCGCCACCAGCACGATGATGGCGGTTGGCAGATGGCCCCAGATGTTCATTTCGAAAAAGGGCAGCAGATAGCCAGAGACCAGCGTGATGTGCGGCATGGCGCGGAACACCAGGGCCAGCATCAGCAGCCAGAAGGTATAACGGTAGCCGGAGCGCGCCAGCGCGTAGCCGCCGAGCGTGCCGAAGGTAAGCGAGATGACGACAACGGACACCGTGACGATGATCGTATTGAGGACCGAGGAGAAGAAGTCGCGCAGCACCCATGCGCCGTAATAGCCGTCGCCGGTAAAGGCGGAACCGGTCTGGGCGATTGTGCGTGTGCCCTCGATGGCAAACCACCAGCTGTCGCGCGAGAAAAAATCCTGCTCGACCTTGAACGATCCCCAGACCGTCCAGATGAAGGGAAAAGCCGCCATCAACACCCAGAGCAGCACGAAGGTGGTGGAAAGGACCGTCAGCGGCAGGGGCCTTCTGCGTTTTTTGACAATCATCGCTGCTGCACCTCATCGACGGTTGAATTCGCGCCGGGTGCGCACGAGCACCGGCGATAGCAGGATCACGACGCCGATTATGGTCAGCATCGAGGTGGCCGCGGCCGAGCCGAAGAGCTGATCGACTTGGCCGCGCAGGTCGTTGAAGATCGACCACGAGAGCGAGGTCGCATTTGCCTCGGCGCTGAAGCCGACGATCGGTTCGAAGACGCGGAAATTGTCCATTAGCTGCACCAGCGCGACGAAGGTGGCGAGCGGCATCAGATGTGGAATGACGACGAAACGGATGCGCTCCCACCGGTTGGCGCCGTCGATCATCGCGGATTCGAGCGTATCGTGCGGCACGGTTTGCAGGCCGGCATAGAAGACGACGAAAGAGAACGGTGCATTGTGCCAGATGCCGTAGACGAGAAGGGTGGCCCAGGTCAGGACCGCCGAGGATTTCAGAGACAATGTCGGATCGTTCAGCAACGATTGCAGCGTCGCGCCGAGGATGCCCTGCGGCGACGACATCCAGTAAAGGATCAGCGCGCCGACGAGCGGAGTCACGATCATGGGTAGCAGCGAGAAGAAGATGACCGGCCCCTTGTAGAACGGCGGAATGGCGTTCACCCCGAGCGCGATGCAGAAGCCGAGCAGCATGGCCAGCGGCGTGACCACGAAGGTGTAGGTCAGGGTGAAGGCGAGTGCCCTGTAAAAAGGCAGGTTGTAGATGCGCGAAGCGATATCGGCGAAGCCCGCATTGTCTGACAGGATCGCGCCGATTTCGGCGGTGGCCAAGTGATTGCGGTCGAGATAGGTGCCGAAGCCGTTGAAGCGGCCGAGCGGCTCGGCATGGCGCAGCTTTTCGGTCGCCTCGGCGTCCACGCGCGTTTCCGTGGTGCAGCCGGCGAAGGGAGCGCAGGTCTCGACTTCGGTCACGACCCGCTCGTGCTGGACGTAGAGCGACTGCACCGCGACCGAGACGATCGGCAAGGCGATGAAGAGCAGCATCGCCAGCAGCGACGGCATGATGAAGGCAAAGAAAGCCTTGTGAGGCATGCGCCCTCTCCTTGCTCATTTTGCATGTTGCATCTCGTCCCACGAGGCGGGACATTCCGACTGGCCACGGAGCGCGCGTGAAGCGGCGCTCCGTGTGCGTTATTTGAGGAATCCGCCCTCTCTGGCGGCCGCGCTGTAGGATGCCTCTACATCCTTCAGCGCCTCCTCGGCGCTTTCGCGTCCCTGCATGAACTCCGCCAGTTCGGAACCGAGAGCCGAGTGCAGCAGGCCCATATAGGGCAGCATCGGATAGGGCTTCGCGCCGCCATTTGCCGTTGCAAGCACGCCGACCGCATTGGGGCCGGGCTCGTATCCCTTAGTCAACCAGGTCGCAAGAGCCGGATGCTTCTGACCGACCTCCGGTCGGACGCCGTAGACCATGGCACGGAAGGATGCTTCTGCATCCTCGTCGGAGATGTTCTTGGCGATGGAGAAGCCGTCCCACCAGAGCGCTGCCGCAGGGGTCGAGCCGCCTCCAACGGTAGGCGCGGCGGCGAGAACCGTGTTGTCGGCAATCTCCGCCGGGGTCTTTGCCGGGTCGATCACGCCGCCGGCAAGCGACCCCCAACCGTTGATGATCGCCGTCTTTCCGGCCGCATAGCCCTTGACGATCTCGTCGGCATTGTAGGTCATGAAGTCGGGGTTCATGTACTCGGTCATCGCCTTCATGGTCTTCAGCGTGGCGAGGCCCTTTTCGTTGTTGATGGTCGGGGCTGCCGAACCCGCTTCGAAGAGCTCCCCGCCGTAACCGAGATACATGTTGACGAATTCGGCGGCGAGGTCCCAGCCGGCCTTGTTGGAGGCGGCGAGCGGATAGTCCATGAGACCCTTATCCTTGATCGCCTTGGCCGCCGCGAGAATATCCTCGTAGGACTTCGGCTGTTGAAGCCCCGCCTTTTCCAGAATGTCCTTGCGGAAGAAGAGATGCTGGGAGTTGCCCATGAAGGCGACCGCCATGATCTTGCCGTCGAGCTTGATAAGCTGGGTCGGCTGGAGATCCTGGCCGTATTTGGCGACGAGGTCGTCCAGCGGGCGCAGAAGACCCTCATTCAACAGTGGAACGATCGAGTTGTTGGCGATGACGGCGACGGTGTATTGCGCCGGATTCGTCGTCAGCGCGGGCACCTGCAGGTTCTTGTGCTCGCTCGTCTGGTTCTTGCTGACCTTGACGGTCGCAGAGGCGCATTTCTCGGCCTCCGACGCGACAAGACGCAGCGCCTCGAAGTCGTTCGAAAGAATGCGCACCGTGCCTTTTTCTATGCCGCATTCCGCCCTGGCAGGCTGAACTGTGCCAAGGCCTGCCAGAATGATGGCAGCGGTTGACGCGAATAATGCCGGTTTTCTCATGTTCCCACCTTCTTTCTTGACGGCGTTTTCGTTCCAGGCGCCGCGTCTGCTCCCAACATCCTCGGCGTCGTTTAGTGCATCATATGTATTCTGCATACGTATGCAAGCTATTTTGCAGGCGTATGCAAAAATGCTGTGGGATATGGCTGGAAGCACGCTGCTCGCTGCAAAAATGCCCGTTTCAAAGGCAGCTGGTGATGCCACCGTCGACGTAGAGGATGTGACCGGTGACGAAGCTCGATGCGGCCGATGCCAGGAATACGGCGGCCCCTGCCAGCTCGCTGGTATCGCCCCAGCGGCCAAGCGGCGTTCTCTGCTCGAGCCATGTCGAGAACTTCTCGTCCGAAACCAGCGCACTGTTCAGTTCCGTCTTGAAGTAGCCCGGCGCAAGCCCGTTGACGCGGATGCCGTATCGGCCCCAGTCGAGCGCCATGCCTTTGGTCAGCATTTTCAGCCCGCCTTTAGACGCAGCATAGGGCGCGATCGAGGGACGCGCGAGTTCGCTCTGCACCGAACAGATATTGATTATCGTCCCCTCGCGGCGTTCGATCATCCCCTGAACGACCGCCTGGCCGACGAGAAAGGCACTCGTCAAATTGGTTTCGATGACGCGCCTGAAGGCGTCTTCCGGGAATTCGTGAAGCGGCGTGCGTTGCTGTATTCCGGCATTGTTGACCAGAATGTCGATACGGCCTCGCTCGGCGAGAATATCGGCCACCGCTTGGCCGATCTCGGCCGACTTGGTGACGTCGAAAGCCGAGGCTCCCACGGTGAAGCCGTGCTCTTCGAGTTCCGCCCGTGCACCGGCAAGGCGCGCCTCGTCGCGACCGTTGAGGATGACTGACGCCCCCGCCTCGCAAAGAGCGCGCGCCATGGTGAGGCCGAGCCCGCCGCTCGATCCGGTAATAAGGGCAGTCCGGCCGCTCAGATCGAAAAGCGCGGGAAGGCCGTTTATCCGCGGCGCGGCGTTTGAGGCACCATCTATCATGTATCGGGCTCCTTGGGCGGGCGTACCACTGTCGGCACGGGGGCATGGCGCAGCTTTGGCTCCGCTGCCACCCGGAACATAGGAGCAAACAGGGCCGCGGTACAGTTCCTGACCGGCGGGCCGGCAAAGTCCTCGGGTCGGCCCCAGGGGCCGGTGGAGATCCGCGCGAGAAAGCAGAATATTCCCAAAGGCTTGCTGCCCTGCGGCGGGAATCCTCGCGAGGGTTGGCTGACGATTTCCTGCCGACCTGCGTGCAGCGTCAGTTTCGGTGAGCGGGGTCGCCGAGAAAGGTCCTGGCGATTTCGGAGACGATATCCGGGAGAACCCCGAAGGCATAGGGTTCATGGACGCGCTCGAACTTCTGGTGGAACTCTCGTCCCCAAGGCCCGAGATTGACTGTCGGGAACCGCAGCGCGTTCTCGGGTGGCCGATCGACCAGGCGCGCGATCGGGGTGTTGTCCGAAACGACCTGGCTGCCGCTTGCGGCAAGCCCGAGGAAACTCATGTCCGAGATTCCGTAGAAATGCGGCTTCCAGACGAGGCTTCGCGCGGGATCGTTGCCAAGACCGGCACGGGCTTTCTCGATCGCCTGATGAAGGGAGCGGTCGTTCCCTTCGGTCAGGCGCAGATGGCTGGGCGGATACTGCAGGCCGGAGAAGCCGACGACGATGGCGGGGCCGGAAAGGCGCGCGAGACCGACGAGCCACTCCGTCAGTTGCCGCGTAGCGACGAGCGGATTGTCGCTCTGAGAGAATTCTCGTTCCTTCTCGGCATAGAGGGCTTCAAAGCCGTCTCCGAAGACGCGTGCCGCCGCCGCCCGCAATTCCTTGAACGACAGGAGGCGCGGCCTGGCCGGAATGGCGCCCGCACTTCCGCCGACGAGCTTGCCGTATTCCACCGACTGTGCCGCAAACTTCTCGACGGCCTCGTTCGCGCCGGTCAGCACCTCCTCCCGGAAGCGCTCAAAGAGTGCGTCCGCCGTCATCGAATGATAGAGCCAGTTGAAAGCTATCCAGAAACGCTCCGGCGTCGTCACTTCGTAACCGTCGCGCAGATCCTTCGCCTCGAGGCAGATCGGCGGCGGCGAGATGTCGTTGTCGTCTCGATCCGCCAGAGAGGCGTTCCCTTCCAGGCGTGCCAGGATCCCAGCCGCGATGGCCTGTGCGCTCACCCCTTCGAACGGATAGCTCGCATGAGAGCTGCAGCCGATCACCAGGGCAAAGGGTAGAAGCTTGCCGATCGTGCCGGCGTAGACGGCCCGTCCTTCGCTGCCGTCGCCCTGATCCGAGGTCACGTCGAGGTTGATGCCCCCGGCGATTTCGATGTCGAAATCCCTGACCAGACCGGGCAACGCGTCCCGGAGCGATCGCATTCCCCGGCTTTCGCGTTCCTCGTCGGGGGTGGCGACCAGCATGAGATTGCCCTGTCGGTCCGTGTCGGCCGCGAATTGTTCGAGACAGGCAATGGCCACGGCGAGTCCGCTCTTCATGTCGAGCAGACCGCGGCCGGGGAGGAAGTCGCCACTCGCCAGATCCTGCAAGGCCCGCTCTTCCTGTTCGGATCGGTCGGTGCGCGCCGACAGGCTTTCGATGAGTGCATCCTTGAGCGCCAGGCTGTCGCATGCGAGGGCCTTGAGCTCGTGATAGTTGTCGGTCGAAACCGTGTCGAAGTGGCCGGCCATGACCAGCGTTCGCTTACCCGTGCCGCGAACGAGCGCAACGACATTGCGGGTCAGCGGTTCGCCGTGACTTGCGACGAGGCGCAGGTCCTGCGGATGCTCCCGAAAATAGGGGAGTTCGCCAAGCAGACCATGGAGGCGATCCGCGAAGGATGCTTCACCCGGCGTGCCGGTTTCGCTCGGCCAGGACGTCATGCGCAGAGCGAATTGCCGGACGCGCTTGCTGTCGATCCGGCTTCCAGCCCGAGAGGCAGTCTCTTCTTGTGCACTCGTCATCGCAATTCTCCGTCTTCAGTTCGACAGGTGCCTTTGAAAGAGCCCACGCGTTCGGTCTTCACCAACGGTGCGGGGGACATGATTGCATTGGAACTGAACGAGCTGATCTCAACGGTACGGGTAACTAACGGTGTCTCGAAAAGCGAGACCTTTATGATGCCGACACGCGCTTGGACGGAAAGGTCCGGTGACCCGATGGCCTGGCCGCCACACCGGCGCGGCCTTTTTCAGCACGCGCTTTCGCATAGCGTGAGAGGCCGATCTTGATGCCGACCAGCACGGGGGCGGCGATGACGAAGAGGAGGGCGACCGCGTTGAAGGCGGTGTCGAAGGCGATCACGGTAGACTGACCTGCCACGGCCCGGCCGAGGAGGTTCGCCGCTCCGCGGCTTGCGGCAGCCGCGTCCATCCCTTTTGCCGTCAGCATGGCAGCGGTGGTCGTCAGCCGCTCGGCGACTCTGGGGGCTCCCGCGGTGACGCTTGCGCCGAGGACTGCGAGGTTGTGGGAGACGTTGTGCTCGATCAGCGTCTGGAGTGCGCCGACCCCTATGAGGCCGCCGAGCTGGCGGCCCGTATTGAAGAGGCCGATGCCGGAGGCGAGATTGCGGCTGTTGAGATTGCTGAAGGCGATCAGGGTGATGGACAGGAAAAGGAAGCCAAGGCCGGCACCGCGCAAAAGGAGGGCAGCCATCATGTCGCCCGCGCCGCTTTCGCTGGTCGACCCGGACAGCATCCACATCGCCGCCATGATCATCAGGATGCCGAAGGGCACGGTGGCGACCGGAGGAACACGGCGGAGCTGCATGAGAAAGGCTGCGATGAGGAGCGCGCCGATGAAGAGCGCACCGCTCGGCAACAGGAGCTGCCCGGCGTCTGTCGGCGTGAAGGCAAGGACGGACACGGCAAAGGACGGGATCAGGAACGCGCTCCCGAACAATGCGGCGCCGGCGACGAAACTGACGATGAAGGCGAAGCAGAAATCCTCCGTTTCGAACAGGGTAAAGTCGAACAGGCCCTGTCCTTTGGCGAGCACCTGCTGACCGAGAAAGGCCAGAAGCGTGGCTGTACCGATCACGGCCAGCCACAGGATCCGGGGCTCTTCCAACCAGTCCCACCGGCTTCCCTGGCTGAACACGTAGGTGAAGCAGAAAAGCGCAATCGAAATCAGGCAGAAGCCGATCCAGTCGAACGGCCGCCGCGCGCCTCGTGCGGGCATCGGGGCTTGCGCGATCAGCAGAAGCCCGGCAGCCGCCAGCGCCAGCGGAACGATGCCGAAGAAGATCCATGTCCAGGACTGGCTATCGAGCAGCCAGCCCTGAAGCGCCGGGGCGATCGTCGCGGGAGCTACGACGGACCCCATCGCGAACAGGGCCTGGAGGACCGGCTGGCGGGACCGCGGAAAAGCGAGAAAGATGATCGCCTGGCCTCCAACGAGCAGGGTGCCGCCGGAAAAGCCCTGAATCATTCGAAGGCCGACGAGAAGGTCCAGCCGGGCCGTCATGGCGGCGATGCCGCACGCCATGCCCATTGCCAGGGTCGAGCCGACGATCAGACTGCGCGGATCGAAGCGGTTCAGCAGCCACGAGGCGGCCATGAACCCGATAAGCTTGAAAGCGGTGTAGCCGACATCCAACCAGGCGAACTCGTCGGGCGTCGCATATGTGTCGCCGATGATATCGCCGCGCCCGAGCGAGAGCACGGTGCTGGCGATCGCCTCGGTCAGCGTCGCAAGGACTATGCCGGCGACGAGAAGGCCCCCTGCCATGGATGTGTCGCGGCCCGACGTGGCGGTGGCGGTGGCGATGGTCATGAACCGCTCTCCAGATCGATCTCGACGCGCGCCGACAGGCCCGGCACGAGGCGGCCCGACAGCGGATTGCCGGCAAACCGGATCTTCACCGGAACGCGCTGGACGACGCGAACGAAGTTGCCCGTGGCGTTGTCTGCGGGCAGCAGGCTGAAGGCAGAGCCGCTGCCGGGCGCAAAACTGTCGACCACGCCTTCAAGCGTTCCGCTCGGGTAACCGTCGATGGTGATGCTGGCGCGCTGACCGGGCCGGATATTTTCAACTTGGGTTTCCTTGAAATTTGCGACGATCCATACATTGTCGAGCGGAACGATGTCGAGCAGCGAAGCGCCCGGCGCGACGAGCCGGCCGACACGGACCTGCCGGTTGCCGATGACGCCGCCGACGGGCGCGCGCACCACGGTGCTCTCGAGATCGATCCCGGCGAGGTCGCGCGTGGCCTCCGCCTGCGCCACCGCAGCAACCGCGGCTTCGCGCTGTGCGGCAAGCACGGCGATGCGCTGCTGCTGAGCCTCCACCGTTGCGGAAGCCGCCAACAGGTTCGCCTCGGCCCTCGATTTCGCCGCGTCGCTTTCGTCGACATGTGCCTGGCTGATAGTGTTGCTGCGGATAAGCTCGCGGCGGCGGTCGGAGGCCTTGGTCGCCAGGTTCAACTCGGCCACGACCGAACGTCGCTGCGCTTCGGCCTGGCGGATCAGGGAATGCTGAAGCGCCATCTCCGCGTCGACGTTGGCCAGCCGCGCCTTGGCCGCTTCGACATTGGCCACCGCTTGCGCGAGCTTTGCGCGGTAGTCCCGATCGTCGATCCGGAAGAGCACCTCACCCGCCCGGACCGCCTGGTTGTCCTCGACTTCGACCGCCGTGACGTAGCCCGCGACCTTTGGGGCAAGCGCGGTAACATCCCCCCGGACATAGGCGTTGTCTGTCGACGACGCTCCGCTCTCGCGGGCCCAGGCCCATCCGGCAACCACGACGACGGCCGCCCCCAGGCACAGCGCCAGGCCGATCATCTTTTTCCTGTCGGGTCGCGCCACGGCGACACCGTTCCCGGAACTTGCGCCGGTGATGATCGCGACCTTGTCCTCGAGCGATTTCATCTTCTCAATTCCTGTTGGTGCCGGTTGCCGCAGCCCCGGCGCAGGGGTCTGCGCCAGAGCTGCGGCGTTGATGAGCGCTCTTCCCGTTCACTCCTTGAGGGGTGTCGTCAGCTCCGTTTCCTCGGTGTCGAGAACGAACACCGCCAGCAGCCGTGCAGGTTCGGTATCGCTGGCATTCGCACTGACTTGATGTCGGGAGCCTGGATCTTCGTAGAAGTTTTCGCCGGCCTGATAGACCTTTTCCGGGGAGCCGTTGACGCTGCTGCGGATCGCGCCTTCGAGCACCGTCGCATAGATGAAGGCGGACTTCGGATGCGTGTGGGCAGGCGACCCGCCGCCCGGTCCGTATTCGACAAGGACGCCCCGCATGCTTTTGCCGGGCACGTTCGGAAGGACGTGATCGAATACGACGGTCACCTTGCCGGCAGGCCGGTCGCCTGCCGAGGCTGCAGTGAACGAGAGCGCTGCAAGAGCAACGGCCGAGAGAAATCGCGTGAACATTTCAGTTCTCCTTTGAGAGCGCTTGTGGTGTCGGCGCGGCCCGGTGCCGCGTCGGCTTTTCGATTGTTCGCGGGAGCCTCAGCCCGCGGCCTGGCGGCCGAGCCAATCCTCGAAGCGGATCGCGCCGAGGCGCGGGTTCTTGCCGGGGGTCAGCGATTGATCGTCAAGCACGGCGCCGAAGTAGCGCGCGTGGACATCGGGCAGGACCTTGCGCGGGTCCTCGGTCTGCCTCAGGAAGCGCCTGACCAGTTCATCGAGCGGTATCGCCTCGGGCCCGGCGACTTCGAGCGTGCCGTTGACCGGCGGTGCGACCGCAACCTCGGCGAGCGCTGCCACCACGTCGTCGGAGGCGATCGGCTGGATCAGCGCCGGCGACAGGCGTATCTCGTCGCCGACGGCGGCCGACTGGGCAATGCCGCCGACGAACTCGAAGAACTGCGTGGCACGCAGGATGGTGTAGGGAATGCCGGATGCCTTGATGAGGTTTTCCTGCGCGACCTTCGCACGGAAATATCCGTTGTCGGGAAGACGTTCGCTGCCGACGATCGACAGGGCGATGTGGTGGCGGACGCCGGCGGCAGCTTCCGCAGCCAGCAGGTTGCGGCCCGACGTCTCGAAGAATTCGAGGACGGCCTTGTCCTCCCACACCGGTGCATTCGCCACATCGACGACGACATCCGCACCGTCCAGGGCCCCCGCGAGGCCCTCGCGGGTGATGGTGTTCACGCCCGTGTTGGGGGAGGCGGCGAGCACATCGTGGCCGCGCTCGCGAAGGTTCTTCACAAGTTTCGATCCGATGAGGCCGGTGCCTCCGATAACGACGATCTTCATCGCTAGTCTCCGCTTCTCTCGACTGCAACCATTGCCGTCGGTCTGAAGAAAGAGTGCCTGCGCGCGTCGGGGAAGTCCCTGTGGCGGGCTTGAATTGCCCTTCAAGGAAGCTTGAATTTTCGTCCAAAGAACGGTTGCTCGACCGGCATGCCTTGCTGCCGGCGGAGCAGCCAGTTACGCGATGGCGTGCTATCAGATATTATTCGCCGGTTGCCCGGATAGCGAACCGAAGGCAATCGGCCAGGGGATGCCGAAGTGCAATTCATGTTTGGAGACTACGTGCTCGACCAGGAGCGCCGGGAACTCACCCGGCGCGGCGAGGTCGTGTCCGTCGGACCGCAGGTCTTCGACCTCCTGCTGCATCTCGTCGGCACCCGCGACCGCGTCGTCAGCAAGGACGAGTTGCTCCAGGCGGTGTGGGGCGGCCGCATCGTCTCGGAATCGACGATCACCAGCCACATCAATGCGGTTCGCAAAGCCGTGGGCGACACCGGCGGGGAGCAGCGCCTGATCCGGACGGTCGCCCGCAAGGGCTTCCGCTTCGTCGGCGACATCAGGGTCGGCGGGATCGCAGAAGTCCGACAGCCCGTCGGTGCCGGCGTCGCCTTAGAGGCCTCCGGCGGATCGGGAGAAACGCCCTCCGCGCTCGTCCTTCCGGACAAACCCTCCATCACCGTCCTGCCCTTTCAGAATCTCAGCGGCGATCCGGAGCAGGAATATTTCGCCGACGGCATCGTGGAGGACATCATCACCGCCCTTTCGCGCATCCGCTGGCTGTTCGTCATCGCGCGCAATTCGAGCTTTAGGTACAAAGGCCGGGCGGTGGAGGTGAAGGACGTCGGCAGGGAGCTTGGCGTGCGCTACGTGCTGGAAGGCAGCGTGCGCAAATCCGGAAACAGGGTGCGCATAACCGGGCAGCTCATCGACGCGACGACCGGGACGCACCTCTGGGCGGAGCGCTTCGAGGGCACCCTGGACGACATTTTCGAGCTGCAGGACCGGATGGCGGAAAGCGTCGTCGGCGCTATCGCACCGCAGGTCGAACGGGCGGAGATGGAGCGCGCCAAGCGCAAGCCGACGGAAAGCCTCGACGCCCACGACTATTATCTGCGCGGAATGGCAAAACTGCATAGCGGAACCCATGAAGCCATCGAGGCCGCACTGCCCTTGTTCTATCGGGCGATCGAGCTCGATCAGGAATTTGCGTCTGCCTATGCCGGGGCAGCCTGGTGTTACTTCTGGCGCAAACTGAATGGCTGGATGGTCGATCGGGGCGAAGAAATAGCCGAGGGAGCGCGCCTGGCGCGGCGGGCGGTCGAACTCGGCCGGGACGATGCCGTAGCGCTGACGAGAAGCGGGCACGCGCTCGGACATCTCGTCGGAGACCTGGACGGCGGCATCGCGCTCATCGACAGGGCACGGCTGCTCAACCCCAACTTCGCCCCCGCCTGGTTTCTAGGCGGTTTCCTGCGCGTTTTCCGCGGTGAACCGGAGAGTGCGATCGAGCATATCGAGCACGCAGCCCGTCTGAGCCCGTTGGACCAGGAAATGTTCCGGATGCAGGCCGGAACGGCACTCGCGCATTTCTTCGCCGGCCGTTTCGATTCCGCTCTGGTCTGGGCGGAAAGGGCGCTGGGGAACCTGCCCAGCCTGCTGGTCGCGGTCGCCCTGGTGGCGGCGAGCCATGCCCTTGCCGGACGGACGGAGGAAGCGCAACGGGCGATGCAGCGCCTGCGCCGGCTCGACCCGTCGCTGCGCCTTTCCGACCTCCAGGACTGGCTGCCGATCCATCGCCCGGAGGATCTCGCGCGCTTCGCGGACGGACTGCGGCTGGCCGGGTTGCCCGAGTGACCGGATGCGGCGGAAAGCCGCTGGACACCCCGTTTCTGGAAGTGCTTACATCTAGCCTTCGTATGTGCCGACGATCTCCGCTTCTCCAACGAGATGTTTGCGGGCCCTCTCCCAGGCTTCCGCCGCGCCCACGTCGTCGGGGATCGAAAGATTGGCCGCGTCGAGGGCGGCGAGCCTGAACCGGTAACGGTGCACGCCTGTTCCGGAAGGCGGCTGCGGCCCGTCGTAACGGGCGTTACGGAAATCGTTCTTCATGAACTTGATCCCACGTTCGGGGCCGGTGTCGACGGCCTGCGGAAGCTCGGTCCAATTGCCGGGAATGTTGATAATTCCGCAATGGCGGAACAAACCGCTCACCGCATCCGGATCCTCCACGATCAACGCGAAACTCTCAGTTCCCTCGGGCGTGCCCGTCCATTTCAGCGGGGGAAACAGGTTCTCGCCGAAACGGGTGTATTTCTGCGGTATCGGCTGGCCGTCGGCGAATACGGGACTGATCAGACTGAAGGTCATCAGTTGCCTCCTTCCATGTACAAGCAAATGCCGCAGCAATCTTTGCAGGTCCGGCGGGACGCACGGCGCGGCTGCTACGGAAACGAGAGCGCGGGGCATTGACCCGTCGGCGCCTCCTCGCGCGAATAGAAGAACCAAGAGCCGCGACTTGTGTTCCCGAAGGCGGCAGGCGCCGCAAATCCGGGCCGGACGGCGCCCGATAAAGCGGATAAAATTTCGCCGGACGACCGGAACTTTGATGCTCGTGATTGTGTTGATGGAGGGCACATCGGCGGCGAGTGGGCCGGTTGCAGTCAACACGTTTCCCGGAACATGAGCGATGCAGATACTGTCTGTCACGGCCGAAATTTTTCCGCTCGTCAAGACCGGCGGCCTGGCAGATGTAGCGGGATCGCTCCCCAAAGCACTCAGGGCTCACGGCATCCACACGCGCAGCTTCGTTCCGGGCTACCCCGGCGTCATGCGCGCGCTCGGCAACGCGACCCCCGTCGCCGCGTTCGAAAACCTGTTCGGCGAACGCGCCACCCTTATCGCGGCCAGGGCTCAGGGGCTGGATCTCTTCGTGCTCGATGCGCCGGCCTTCTATGACCGGGAAGGCGCTCTCTACGTGGACAGGCATGGCCGGGAATATGCGGACAACTGGAAGCGCTTCGCCGCCTTTTCGCTGGTCGCATCGCAAATCGCGCGCGGGCTCGTTCCCAACTGGCGGCCGCATATCATTCACGCACATGACTGGCACGCGGCGATGAGCCTCGTCTATCTGAAATACGCAGGCGACGACATCATTCCTCGCGTCCTGACCGTGCACAACCTTGCGTTCCAGGGGCAATTCCCGGCCCACTACTTCCCCGAGCTCGGCCTGCCGGCGGACGCCTATTCGATCGACGGCGTCGAATATTACGGCGATATCGGGTTCCTCAAGGGCGGCCTGCAGGCAGCCGATGCGATCACGGTCGTCAGCCCCACCTATGCGCGGGAAATCATGTCTCCGGCCTTCGGCATGGGGCTCGAAGGCGTGATGAACGAGCGGCATGCGGATGTCGTGGGCATCGTCAACGGCATAGACCTTGAAGTGTGGGATCCAACCTCGGATCCCTGCATCGAGCATCACTATTCGGCACGCGTGCCGCTGCGCCGCCTGCCCAACCGGCAGGTGCTGCTCCGGCATTTCGGCCTGCCGAACACCTGCGGGCCGGTCTTCGCCAGCGTCAACCGACTGACATGGCAGAAGGGCATGGATATGCTCGCCGCGACCGCCGGCGAGATCGTCAAGAATGGCGGCACCCTGATCATCCATGGGCAAGGCGAGGAGAAGCTGGAGGCCGCATTCATGGATCTCATGCGACGGTACCCGCAAAACATAAGCGTAAGCATTGGTTATGACGAGCAGCTTGCCCACAGGATCCATGCCGGCGCGGATGCGATGCTCGTTCCGTCCCGGTTCGAGCCCTGCGGCCTCACGCAGCTTTACGCTCTGCGCTACGGCTGCATTCCGGTCGTCGCCCGCACGGGCGGCCTGTCGGAGACCATCATCGATGCCAACGATGCCGCGCTCCATGCCCATGTCGCGACGGGCATACAGTTTGCACCCATCGACGAGGACGGGCTACGCCATGCACTGCGCCGCACCTTCCGGCTCTACCGGCTGCGACGCGTCTGGGAGGGACTTCGCCGGCAAGGCATGAAAACCGACTGCTCGTGGCATCGCAGTGCGGCCCGCTATGCGGAGCTTTACAGCGAACTCCTCAATCCCGACATGCGTCTGGTCGGCAGCGCCTGACCTGGAAACTCCAGGAAAACTGCGCAGCGGTTTTCCGTCCGGAGCTTCGAAAGCAAAGGGCTGAGCATTCTGAGGAAAGCGGAAATGCGCCAGCGCGATACCGGGCGCGTGCCCCGCCTTTCCCGCAATCCGCAATTTCGCGGAATGCTATCATTCGCAAAGGTGATGAATTGATAAGCAGTGCGGCATGGATTGCGCCGCCCGAATATGCGAATGGCTGCGGCAGGCCAGAACGCCGGATTCGCTGAAGCCCGAGCTCCTGTCCGCAATGTTCCGCGGAAAACGCGGTCCCGCTCTGAAGGAATTCGCACCCATGGCCGTCGACAGCGTCCCCGGCAACCTTTCCCGTGAAAACGGCGCCGCCCGCGCCGGCGTGGTCGTCATGCTCCTCGGCATGTTGATGTTCTCGGTGAACGACGTCATGGGCAAGTGGCTCGTCGCCACCTACTCGGTCGGGCAGGTGGTGCTGATCCGCAGCATCGCCGCTGCCCTTCTGCTGGCGCCCTTTCTGTGGGTGAGCGGCCCGAGAAAGCTCTTTACCCTCGAGCGGCCCGGCCTTCAGTTTGCCCGCGTCGTCGCCTCGACGGCCGAGGTGGTCGCGTTCTATTTCGCTGTCGTCTACCTGCCGCTGGCCGACGTCATGACCTATTGGCTGGCGGCGCCGATCTATGTGGCGGCCGTTTCGCCGCTGGTGCTGAAGGAACCTGTCGGCTGGCGGCGCTGGACGGCGATCGGCATCGGCTTTGTCGGCGTCGTCGTCGCGCTCGAACCGTCGTCACAGGCCTTCACGCTGCCGGCCGTCATCTCGATTCTCGGCAGCATGACCTTCGCCTTCATGATGATTTCCGGGCGGTCGCTGCGCGGCACTCCGGATACGACGCTTGCCTTCTGGCAGATCGTCGGCGCCGCTGTCGCCGGCCTCGTCTGGGCACCCTTCGACTGGACACCTCTCAAACCGGTCGACACCGCGCTCATCTGCCTGCTGGGCGCCGTCGCGATGATCGCCCATGTACTCGTCAACCGGGCGCTGAAGCTCGCCGACGCCGCAACGGTCGCCCCGCTGCAGTACACGCTGCTCTTCTGGGCAATCTTCTTCGGCTGGCTGATCTTCGGCGACACGCCGCGGCTGTCGATGGTGATCGGCGCCGCCCTCATCGTCGCTTCGGGCCTCTTCATTTTCTTCCGCGAACAGCAGTTGAAAAGGCAGGGGCGGCTGAAGGGCTGAGTCCCCGCCACCGTTCCCCGCCCGCATCAACGCGAAGAATATCGATTATCGCGCCTATCGATTTCGCTTATGTAACATCTGTCCCTAAAGTTCTTTGGAAGCGCCGAACAAAGGCGCAACCGAGGGGAACGAACATGCGAAAACTCATTCTGGCACTGGCACTCGCCGGCACTGCACTGTCTTCTTCCGCCCTTGCTGCGGAGAAGCTGAAGATCGGAACCGAGGGCGCCTATCCGCCCTTCAACTTCGTCGATTCCAGCGGCAAGATCGGCGGTTTCGACGTGGAGATCGGCCTCGCGCTCTGCGAGCGCATGAAGGTCGAGTGCGAAGTCGTCGCCCAGGATTGGGACGGCATCATTCCGGGCCTGCTTGCCAAGAAGTACGATATGATCATCGCCTCGATGTTCATCACCGAGGAGCGCAAGAAGCAGGTGGCTTTCAGCAATCCCTATTACCTCGCCGCGATGACGCATGCGGCACCGAAGGGTGCCGGCATCACCGACTTCAGCAACGAGGCGCTGACGGGCAAGGTGATCGGCGCCCAGGCCGGCACGACCCAGGCCGACTATATCGCCGCCGTCTACCCGGATGCCGAGATCAAGCTCTATCCCACCCAGGACGAAGCCAATCTCGACATGGTCAACGGCAGGCTCGACCTGCAGGTCGGCGACATGCTGCCGCTGCTCGATTGGGTCACCAAGAACGACGACGGCAAGGGTTGCTGCGAGCTTATCGGCGAGCCGATCACCGACAAAAAATTCGTCGGCGACGGCGTCGGCATTGCTGTCCGTCAGGAGGACAATGAGCTGCGCGAGAGGCTGAACAAGGCACTTGACGAGATCCGCGCCGACGGGACCTACAAGAAAATCAACGACAAGTATTTCACCATCGACGTCTATACGATGAAGTGACGGCGCATGCCTCTCATCCGGCCTGCCGGCCGGATGAGAGGCACAATCTATTTTCTCCCCGAAAACGCGAACACATCGACCGGCTCGTCGAGCCCCCGCAAGACATAGGAACCCAGATTTTCCATCTGGCCTTTACAGCCTGCCTTTTCGACGAAGGCTCTTGAGAGCAGCACCGGACGCTTCAGCTCCTTCGTAAGGGTTTCGAGCCGCGAGGCGATGTTGACCGCCGGTCCGATCACCGTGAAATCGAGACGCCTGCGCGAACCGATATTGCCATACATCACATCGCCGACATGGACGCCGATGCCGTAGCCGAGCGGATCGTGGCCCTTGCGCAGGTTCTCCTCGTTGAGAACGGCAAGAGCGGCCTGCGCCTCGCCGATGGCTCCGAGTAGCTGACTGCAGGCACATGGATTGCTGAGCGGAAAGATCGCCAGAAGCCCGTCGCCCATGAATTTCAGGATCTCCCCGCCGTGCCGCTCGATCGGTTCCGACATGGCGTCGAAATAGCCGTTGAGGAGTTCGATGACGTCGTCGCGGGGCCACAGGTCCGACAGCTTCGTGAAGTCGCGCAGATCGCAGATGAGGATCGCGGCACCCACCGTCACGCCGCTGCCGCGCGTGGTCGCTCCGGCAAGGATCTGCTCGCTCGCATGCGGCCCGACATAGGTCTCGAGAAGCGTGCGGGCGAAGCGGTTTTTCAGCCGGATCTCGCTGACAAGCGCCAGGGCCGGCAGAATGTCCTTCAGGAAGGCGAGATCATCGGGGCTAAATCCGCCCGGCCTGTCGCTCGCAAAGGTCACCGCGTGCCGCTTGCCGAGCGTATGGAGCAGCGGCCAGATGATGTACTCGGTCAGTCCCTCCGCGCGCAGTTCATCATAGAGCGGGTAATCCGGACCCGCGGCCATCGGGTCGTCAAGGCGTCTGCGCACCTCTTCCGCCCCCTCGTTGAAATCGCGCAAGGGGCTGCTCAGATATTGGGTGGTGTCCTCGACGCCATAGGCATAGGTATCGAGCTCCGCATCCGCCAGGCCCTTTCGCCACAGAATCCGTGCACCGATCCACTGCGGGTGGTGAATTCTGAAATGAAGCGTGGCGCGGGCGACGGGCACGCCCGCCTCCACCAGCCTGTCGCACATCTCCACGAAGATGTTGTCGATGAAGCGTTCATCGCGCGTCTCGATGACGAGCCAGTCGATGATCCGGCGCCGCCGCGCCGGCCATGTTCCCTCGCTTTCGCCTGGCAAAGTCGGGTGTGGCTCCGTCGGAGACTGAACCGCGACGTTCGCCTCGCTCGGATTCGTGATGGCCATTTCAAAACCCCAGGGATTGCTGCGCGGGCTCCGGCGGAGCGACCTTGACGCCTTCCATTTCGAGCATTCCGAGCTTCGTGGATGAACCGCCCGGCGCCGAGAAGCCGCCGATCTTGCCGCCGGCTGCGAGAACCCGATGGCACGGGATGATCAGTGCCACGGGATTCTTCGCCATCGCCTGGCCGACATCCCGGGCCGCCTGCGGGCCTGCGCCGAGCTCCTTTGCAAGCGCGCCGTAGGTCGTCGTGCTTCCCCACGGGATCTTTCGCGCGGCCTGATAGACCTTCTCGAAGAAGGCGTCCTGTCCCTGCAGATCGAGATCGAAGCGGGAAAAATCGGTCTCCCTTCCCGCGAAATAGGCCTTCACCGCCGCAACCGCTTCGGCAACCCTCGGCGGCGGCTCTTGCGGGGCTCCGTCCGGCAAACGCCGCAGAAGCAGTCGCTCGGTGGATTCGGCGCTTCGCGTCGGCAGTTGGAAGCGCGTGATGCCCGCATCGCTCCAGGCGACGCCGCAGAAACCGCGCACGGTTTCGAAAATATGGTAGTGGCTCATGAGTTCGCTCTCCTCCAGCACCGCATGGCCGATCGAGGCACACCGGGTCGCTGTAGCGCTTCGAATTCCTTCATGGAGAATCGTGCGCCCGGGCCTTCAATTCAACCCGTTTTCCCTAGGGGGCGGCTAAAAAAGACCATCTGATTTTCGTCGTTCATGCCTTGGCGCTCGCCGGATCTCTTGCGAGGATGCGGATAACTCGAACCGACCGGTGCATCGCTTGACCTCAGATGTCGACTTCTTCGCGCGCAGCGCAGTCCAGGTGGCGGCTGATTTGATCGGCGCCGATTTCACCGTTTCCGGTGTCGGCGGCATTATCGTCGAAACGGAGGCCTATCTTCCGGACGACGCGGCGTCGCACAGTTTTGCGGGCACCACGGCGCGCAATCGTGCCATGTTCGGTCCGCCGGCGCATGCCTACATCTATCTCTCTTACGGCCTGCACTGGTGCCTGAATTTCGTCTGCCTGCCCGGCAGCGCCGTCCTGATCCGCGCGATCGAACCGAAATGGGGCATAGAGACGATGCGGGCGAGACGTGGTGTCCGCGAAGAGAGGCTGCTGTGCTCCGGGCCGGGACGTGTCGGACAGGCGCTGGCGATCAGCCGGGAGCTGGACGGAATGCCGCTCGGAAAGGATCCGTTCCGCCTCACCCCGCCCTCCACGAAGCCGCCGGTCGCCACCGGCATCCGCGTCGGCATAACCAAGGCGGCAGAACAGCCCTGGCGGTTCGGGCTGGCCGGCTCATCCTTCGTGAGCCGCAAATTCTGAAGCAGCTTCGCCGGTCCGGTGAAGCCGTTCCCCGATACCCGTTCAAGTTGACACGGAGACCCGCTTCTGTCCTTAAGCTACACCCCGGCGCGTCTTATCGGACGCGAAATATCGCTGTAGCACTTTGATCTTCTGCATGTCGATGTCCTCCGATCGGATAGATTAAAGGACAAATGTATCGACGGTTCGATCAGAGCTGATCGTAAGTGGACGAGTTTGATGACATCACGATGGACATGGTTGTTTTCGCAGATCACGCGGCGGATTTGGTTTCGAGCCACGCTTTTCTCCATTCTTGCGATTATAACCGCACTCATCGCAATTTTCCTTGGCCCGTTCATTCCGCGAGACCTTCCGAACCGAATAGGAGCGCACGCAGTCGACAACGTGTTGGGGATCATCGCTTCCAGCATGCTGACGGTCTCGACATTTCGCTAAGCACGATGGTATCGGCCTACTCGGCGGTAACCAATAGCGTTACGCCACGGGCAACGAAGCTTCTCATGGAAGACAGCACGACACAGAACGTGCTCGCGACCTTCATCGGGTCGTTTCTGTTCAGCCTCGTCGGCATCATCGCTCTCAGCACCGGCGCCTACGGCGACCAGGGCCGCCTTATTCTATTCGTGGTGACGATCGGCGTCATCGTCCTGATCATCGTGACGCTGCTGCGCTGGATCGATCATCTCTCGCGCCTCGGACGCGTTACCGAGACGACGGAACAGGTCGAGGCGGTCACGATCGAGGCAATGCGATCGCGGCGGCTACGACCTTACCTCGGCGGAAATCGGTTGGACGATGCCGCACGCATCCCCGCATCCGCCACGCCGGTCTTTATCGACAGGATCGGTTACATCCAGCATCTCGACATAAGTGGGCTTTCCGCCATCGCGCACGATAGGAAGACCTGCATATTCGTCCGATTGATACCCGGCCAGCTTGTCGATCCAAACCGGCCCGTCGCTTCCGTCGACGGCACACGGGACGAGCATGTCCTTGCCGAGATTGCCAGGTGCTTCTCGGTGGGAGATACGCGTTCGTTCGATCAGGATCCGAGGTTCGGAGCAGCGGTGCTGGCTGAAATAGCGTCGCGCGCCCTGTCGCCGGCCGTCAACGACCCCGGGACCGCCGTCGACGTCATCAGCCGTGCGTTGCGCGTGTTGGCCGTCTGGACCGAGCCCGTGGAGAAGGCGCTGCAGGACGAGGTGCTGTACCCAAAGGTCTACGTGCCGGCGATCGAGCTCGACGAAGTGTTCGACGATCTGTTCACGCCGATCGCGCGGGACGGCGCTGCTATCGTCGAAATAGGAGTCCGCCTCCAGAAGGCGTTCGGCACGCTCGCCAAGTTCAACCAGGACCGGTTTCGCGATGCAGCCATGCGGCATTCGAAAGAAGCGCTCGAGCGAGCGGAAGCGGCACTTGGCATTGCCAGCGATCTGCAGAGGCTGAGGCGGGAGGCTGACAAGGTCGGGAATGGCTGACAACTACCGGTGTCCCAGAATATGAACACGCTATAGCCGCATGGAAAGTCCCGCTAGACGAATTCCGGAAAAAGGCGCCAGCAGTTTTCCGCCCGCATCCCGCTCGAATTCTCTAAGATCGCGGATACAGTCGTTCAACGTCCGGAACATGAAGGTAGAGGAGGCGATTAGATGACGAAATCGAACATAGGCTTCATCGGGCTCGGACTGATGGGCCAAGGGATGGCGGCAAATATTCTGAAAAAGGGTTGGCCGCTCCAGGTGATGGCGCATCGCAATCGGGCGCCGGTGGAGACGCTCATTGCCGAGGGCGCACGCGAAGCCAGGACGCCGCGCGAGATGGCGGAGCAATGCGACGTCATCGTCCTCTGCGTTACCGGCTCGCCTGAGGTCCTTTCGGTTATCGGTGGCCCGGAGGGCATTGCGAGCGCGGGCAGGCCGGTCACCATCGTCGATTGTTCCACATCCGATCCCTCCGTCACGACGAAGCTTGCAGCCGATCTCGCGGCAAGCGGCCTTACGCTGATCGACGCGCCGCTCAGCCGTACGCCGGCCGATGCCGCCGCGGGCACGCTCGATGTGATGGTCGGCGGCGCGGAATCAGACGTACAGCGCGTGTGGCCGGTACTCGAATGTTTCGCCGGTCGGATCATTCACACGGGGCCGACCGGCTCCGGTCACACGATGAAGCTGCTCAACAACTTCCTGTCGATGGGCTACGCGGCGCTCTATTCCGAAGCGCTGATGCTCGGACGCAAGGCCGGGCTGACGCCCGAGGTCTTCGACAGCGTCATTCGCGGCGGCCGGATGGATTGCCCCTTCTATCAGACCTTCTTCCGCTGGGTCCTGGAACGCGACCCGAACGCCCATAAATTCGCGATCCGCAACGGCTTCAAGGACATGAGCTATCTTGCCGGCTACGCCATTGCCGCCGGCGCCGCCAATCCGGTGGGGGCGGCCGTCCGGAACTCATTTGCACAGGCGGTCGGCGCGGGCCGCGGCGAGGACTACGTGCCGATGCTGTCGGATTTCATCGCCAAGGCGAACGGTCTCGAGTGAAAGCGCGGGCGAGCGCCTCTCGCCAGGCGCCATGACAGAATTCCATCAGCGGTGAAATGCAATCTTGCAGGGATGCAACATTGCCGCTGCTCTGCCCCTTTGACTGAGTCTCGCGGAATGGTGAATGTGGCTGCGCCTGCAAATGGAACAAACGTTCCGGCATTACCGCATCACTATTCCCCAGGAGACTTCCGGGATGACCGCCCTCCCCTTCGCCCTCAACCATATGGCCGCTCCCGGCCTCCCGGTCGACGCGTTCTTCTCGCTTGCGAGATCGCTCGGCATTTCCCTGGTCGAAATCCGCAACGACCTGACCGCCAACGCCATTGCCGACGGGACGCCTCCAGAGGAGGTGAAAGCCCTTGCGGAGAAGCACGGTCTGACGATCGTCTCGATCAACGCCTTGCAGCGCTTCAACGAATGGAATGAGCAACGGGCAGCCGAAGCGCGCGAACTCATCTCCTATGCACGCGACTGCGGTGCGAAGGCTCTGGTGCTGGTGCCCGTCAATGACGGCAGCGGCAAGGAGGACGGCGTGCGGCAAACCAACCTTCGGCAGGCGCTTGGGGCGCTGAAGCCGATGCTCGACGCGGCCGGCGTCATCGGTCTCGTGGAGCCGCTCGGCTTCGAGATCTGTTCGCTGCGCTCCAAGGCGGAGGCCGCCGAAGCGATCCGGGCAGTCTCGGGTCAATCGAGCTTCCGCCTGGTGCACGACACGTTCCACCATCACCTTGCTGGCGAAGACCAGTTTTTTGCGGATCTCACCGGCCTCGTACACATCTCCGGCGTCATCGGCGAAAACCTGGCCGTCTCGGATATGCGCGATCCGCATCGCGTTCTCGTCGACGCCGCCGACAGGCTGGACAATCAAGGTCAGATTCGCCGGCTGCGGGACGAGGGCTATGCTGGCCCCTTCTCCTTCGAGCCCTTTGCCCCTTTGGTGCACGGACTTGCGGACCCGGCGGACGCCCTGCGAGAGAGCATGGACTACCTTCGGTCGCGGAGCTGATCGCCACCGGCAGTAGAAAGAGCTGGATTCCAAACCGGCGCGCCCGGGCGCTCTTGACGGCATCCCGATAAAATGGAATACATATTCCGTAATGTCAAAACACTGGTTTTTTTATTCCGTTTTGATCGGAAGCGTAGCGGGAGTGCCGCTTCCGGTCGAAGTCTGAACGCGATCTCGGGAAGAAGGTCGCATTCCCGGCCGAAGAAGGTGTGGCCGGCACCATGTGGAGGAGAAGAACAATGAAGAAGTTTTTCATAGGCACTGCGATGGCCGTCGTGATGTCGACGGCCGCGCATGCGGAGACCATCGGCGTGTCGATGGCGCTCTTCGACGACAACTTCCTGACGGTGCTGCGCACCGGCATGCAGGATTACGCCAAGACGCTCGACGGCGTCGAGCTGCAGGTCGAAGACGCGCAGAACGACGTCGCCAAACAGCAGAGCCAGATCCAGAATTTCATCGCCGCCGGGGTCGATGCCATCATCGTCAACCCGGTCGACACCGATGCGACCGCGGCAATGTCGAAGATCGCCGCGGATGCCGGCATCCCGCTGGTCTATGTCAACCGCGAGCCGGTGAACGTCGATACGCTTCCGGACAAGCAGGCCTTCGTCGCGTCGAACGAACAGGAATCCGGAACGCTGCAGACCAAGGAAATCTGCAAGATGCTGGGCGGCAAGGGCAAGGCCGTGGTCATGATGGGCGAACTCTCCAACCAGGCTGCCCGCATGCGCACCAAGGACATCCACGACGTGATCGCGACCGACGAATGCAAGGGCATCGAGATCGTCGAGGAGCAGACCGCGAACTGGTCGCGCACCCAGGGCTCGGACCTCATGACGAACTGGCTCTCCGCCGGCCTCGAATTCGACGCCGTCATCTCCAACAACGACGAAATGGCGATCGGCGCAATCCAGGCGCTGAAGGCGGCCGGCCGCTCGATGGATTCCGTCGTCATCGGCGGCATCGACGCAACCCAGGACGCGCTCGCGGCCATGGCGGCCGGCGACCTCGACGTGACCGTTTTCCAGAATGCAGCCGGCCAGGGCAAGGGCTCGGTAGACGCCGCGCTGAAGCTCGCCAAGGGCGAGCCGGTGGAGAAAAAGGTCTATATTCCCTTCGAACTCGTCACGAAGGAGAACCTGGAGCAATATCAGGCGAAGAACTGACCGGCGCTGCCGGGGGCGCGGCAATGCCGCGCTCCCGAACGCCACGCCTGCTTCGGGTTCGCACCGAGGAAGGCATGCTCCGCCACCGCGTGGACATTCCGGTTGAACCGGAACATGGGAGGCAACGAGAATGACACTCAGTCCCACGACAATGGCAGCCGTGCGCGCCAGCGGCGCCATTCCGAAATCCGAATACCTTCTGACTGCAGAAGGCGTTCGCAAGGAGTTTCCGGGTGTCGTCGCACTCGACGACGTGGAGTTCAAGCTGAAGCGCGGCACCGTGCATGCGCTCATGGGCGAGAACGGAGCCGGCAAGTCGACCTTGATGAAGATCCTCGCCGGGATCTATCATCCCGACCAGGGCGAGGTGAAACTCAGGGGCGCCGGCATCCGGCTGAAGTCGCCGCTCGACGCGCTCGAGAACGGCATCGCCATGATTCATCAGGAACTGAACCTGATGCCTTTCATGACCGTCGCCGAGAATATCTGGATCCGCCGGGAACCCAAGAACCGCTTCGGCTTCGTCGACCATGGCGAGATGCGCCGCATGACGGCAAAGCTTTTCGAGCGGCTCAAGATCGATCTTGATCCCGAGATCGAGGTCCGTCACCTCTCGGTCGCCAACCGCCAGATGGTCGAGATCGCCAAGGCGGTCTCCTACGAGTCCGACGTCCTGATCATGGACGAGCCCACCTCGGCGCTCACCGAACGCGAGGTGGCCCATCTGTTCGAGATCATCCGTGACCTGCGCTCGCAAGGTATCGGCATCGTCTACATCACCCACAAGATGAACGAGCTGTTCGAAATCGCCGACGAGTTCTCGGTTTTCCGCGACGGCAAATATATCGGCACCCACCTCTCGAACGAGGTCACCCGCGACGACATCATCCGCATGATGGTTGGACGTGAAATCACCCAGATGTTCCCGAAGGAGGAGGTGCCGATCGGCGACGTGGTGCTGTCGGTGAAGAACCTGACCCTCGACGGCGTCTTCCGCGACGTCTCCTTCGATGTGCGCGCCGGCGAGATCCTCGGCGTCGCAGGCCTCGTCGGATCCGGCCGCTCCAACGTCGCCGAGACGCTCTTCGGGGTCACGCCGGCCAGCTCGGGCACGATCGCGATCGACGGGAAAGAGGTCGTGATCGACAGCGCCAACAAGGCGATCCGTCACCGGATGGCGTTTCTGACCGAGGATCGCAAGGACACGGGCTGTCTGCTCATCCTCGACATTCTCGAAAACATGCAGATCGCCGTGCTGCAGGACAAATTCGTCAAGGGCGGCTTCGTCAGCGAGAGGGAGGTCACCGCCGCCTGCGAGGAGATGAGCCGCAAGCTTCGGGTCAAGACGCCGAACCTGCAGGAGCGCGTCGAGAATCTCTCGGGCGGCAACCAGCAGAAAGTGCTGATCGGCCGCTGGCTGCTCACCAATCCGCGCATCCTGATCCTCGACGAGCCGACGCGCGGCATCGATGTCGGCGCCAAGGCGGAGATCCACCGCCTGGTGACCGAACTCGCCCGCAACGGCGTCGCGGTCATCATGATCTCGTCGGAAATGCCGGAAGTGCTCGGCATGAGCGACCGGATCATGGTGATGCACGAGGGCCGGGTCACCGGATTTCTCGACAGGGCGGAAGCTACCCAAATCAAGGTCATGGAGCTTGCGGCGCGATAGAGCGGGATGAGTGCGTGCGCCTTCCGCACGCATTCCGCTCCGACCTTTGGAACCGATCAAGGCGAACTGCCGACCGCAGGGAGGAAAGAAGATGAATACCAATGTCGCAGCACAGGGCACGAGCTCATCCCTCGCCCGCTCGAGACGGCGCGTGCCGCCCGAGCTCAACATCTTCCTGGTGCTGATCGGTATCGCGCTCGTCTACGAGGTTCTCGGCTGGCTCTTCGTCGGCCAGAGCTTCCTGATGAATTCGCAACGCCTGACGATCATGATCCTGCAGGTATCGGTGATCGGCATCATCGCCGTCGGCGTCACGCAGGTTATCATCACGGGCGGCATCGACCTCTCGTCAGGTTCGGTCGTCGGCATGACCGCGATGATCTCGGCGAGCGTTGCGCAGGCCTCCACCTGGCCGCGGGCGCTTTATCCGTCCCTGACCGACCTGCCGGCCATCGTGCCGATCTGCCTTGGCGTCGGGATCGGTCTTCTTGCCGGCTTCATCAACGGCCAGCTCATCGCCAGGACCAAGATCCCGCCCTTCATCGCCACGCTCGGCATGATGGTTTCGGCCCGCGGCGTCTCCAAATGGTACACGAAGGGCCAGCCGGTCTCGGGCCTCACCGAGCAGTTCAATTTCATCGGCACGGGCATCTGGCCGGTGATCGTGTTCCTCGTCGTGGCGCTGATATTCCACATCGCGCTGCGCTACACCCGCTACGGCAAGTTCACTTACGCGATCGGCGCCAATGTCCAGGCCGCGCGCGTCTCCGGCATCAATGTCGAAGCGCACCTGGTGAAGGTCTATGCGATCGCCGGCATGCTTGCGGGCCTCGCAGGCGTGGTCACCGCCGCCCGCGCCCAGACGGCACAGGCCGGCATGGGCGTCATGTACGAACTCGACGCGATCGCCGCGACCGTCATCGGCGGCACGTCGCTCACCGGCGGCGTCGGCCGCATCACCGGCACGGTGATCGGCACGGTGATCCTCGGCGTGATGACGTCAGGCTTCACCTTCCTCCGGGTCGACGCCTACTACCAGGAGATCGTCAAGGGCATCATCATCGTCGCCGCGGTTGTCGTCGACGTCTATCGCCAGAAAGGCCGCAAAAAAGCATAAAAATACTGCTCCTCCTCGAAAGAACTGGCCGGGACGAAGACATTCATCCCGGCCCTTTTCTTTTCTCGTCATGGTACTCGGCCGCTATATTGTCGCGAATGACATATGCTCGTCTTGCAAGGCAGCCCCTTTGGCTGCCCCATGGCTTCCGCTGCGCCGATAGACTATATCGCCGAAATGAAAAACTATCGGAGAATTACCATGTCCTCGCAGCGCCAGCTTGCGAAACACGCCCGCACCAGCTTCCTCCTCCAGCTCTGGAGTGCGATGATGCGGGTCCAGACCCGCGAAACGGCGGCCCTCTTCAGCTCCCGCCAACGTTAGGACAGATCCCGAAGCCAGCGAGCGGATAGGTACTGCGCTGCCGGCCATGTCTCAGCGGTCGAGGGCGATTGATGGTGTGCCGCTCACTGCCTCGCAGTCATTGGCAAAATCAAGCCCCACTGCGTCTCTTGAGGTGGTCCGAACGGCTCGAAACCCAGTTTCCTGTAGACGGCAATCGCCCGTTCATTGGCCGGGTGCGGATCGGTGCCGATAACCGGTACCCCCGCATCGAAGAGAGCCCTCATTCTCGCCCCGATAAATGCTGTCCCGTGCCCGACCCCGATCATTTCGGGGTCTCCTATGTATTGATCGATCCCCCGCGATCCCTTGGGAAGCTTGGCGAAATGGTGATTTTCCCAGCCGTGGACGGTATAGTCCTGCATGAACGCAAAGGGGCGTTCGGCGGTTGAAACAATCCAACGCGCCACGCGAGGATCAGCCAGGTCTGCTGCATCGTGCGACCCGTCCGAGCCCCACCATGCGCGGACATGCGGGTTCGATCGCCATGCTGCGAGCAAAGGCAGATCATTCACCGTCGCTTTGCGAAAACTGTATCGGTCGGCCGCCGTCATTCAACGAACTTAGCACGTCGCTGGCCGGTAGAAACAGGCCCTACCTCGCTTCAGCCAGGCTCGCTGCCATGCGACTCTGGCTGAGCGCTTATGAGTGACCACCTAGCTCGCCAGGACGAGCCCTCCGTAACGACTGATTTCCTTCTCGATTTCGGCGACGAGCGTTTCGAGCGCGGAATTTCTCGCCTTCCTGGCGCGGCGCACGACATAGGCCAAGGCAGGCGGCGCCGGCAGGTGCTCGGAGACGATCTGCATCTCGGGGCGCAGGTGGCGGCCGCTCAGAAGCGCTACGCCCATGGCCGAATTTACCGCGGCCACGATGCCGGCCGCGCTTGCACATTCGAACACGGTTTCAAGAACCACCCCTCCATCCTGTCCGATATCGAGCGCCCATCTTCGGTAGAAGCATTCGTCATCGAAGGACAGGAAGGGTATCGGGCCTTGCTGCGGCAGCGACAATTCCGGATGCTTGACCCAGTGAAGCTCCTCGCGGAACAGGACGACGTCGGTCGGTCGGACCTCATGAGCGAAGACCTGCAGGATCGCAGCCTCCAATTCGCCCCGATCCAGCATTGCCCGCAGGACCAGACTCATGCGGACCTTGGTGCGGACGGCGACGTGAGGATGCAGGCGGCGAAATCTCGCTAATATGCGCGCAAGATCGCTGCAGGCGGTGTCTTCGGTCAGGCCGAGAGCGATGCGCCCCTTGAGCGACGTTTTCGACAAACTCAGAAGCGCCTCGTCATGCAGCCCGAGGATTCGCCCGGCATAGTCCAGCAAATCCTCCCCGGCCGCGGTGAACATCGCTCCGCCCGGCTTGCGGCCGAGCAGGTCGCAATCGAGGCTCGTCTCGAGCCGTTTGACCTTGTGGCTGACGGCTGACTGCGACAAACCCAGAGCCTCGGCCGCGCGCGTGATCCCCCCGTGATGGCGGATCGCCCACAAGGCGCGCAGCGCATCGATTTCCAAACGTCGGCCGTTGAGCTCTTTCATCGCGATCCCCGTCATGAATATTGCGTGAATTATGCGGACCAAGTGCCCATTTGGCAATTTCACATTGCCGATCCGGCTGCGATGTCATGTTGCTATCGAAATTTGTCATGTGCAAAAGGGATCGCCGCCACCTAAGGCTGGGGAACGAACGACACGCCCGAGAGCGCCATGACCCACCAGCCCATCTCGCTGCCCGCAGCGAAACAGCATCGTCTCCTCTGGCCCCTCATGGCGACGCTACTGGTCGTCGGCTGGAGTTCCGGCTTCGTCGGCATTCGCTATGCAAGCGAAGAGGCGAGTGTAATGCTGGTTCTGTTCTGGCGCACGCTTTTGTCGGGGGTGATCCTGCTGCCCTTCGCGCTGATCATCGGTCCGCGGCTGCGGATGCGCGGCGTCGTGGAACAGATGCTGTTCGGCGTCATGTCGGTCTTCCTTTATCTCGGTGGCTTCGCACTGGCCATCGAACAGCGGGTTCCGACGGGACTGGTCGCACTCATCTCGGACCTCTTGCCATTGGCGATTGCCGCCCTGTCGCAACCCGTTTTGGGCGAACGCCTGAGCGCGCGGCAATGGTTCGGAACGGCAATCGCCGTTCTCGGCGTGCTGATCGTCTCGTTCGACAGCCTCAGCTTCGGCACGGCCCCGTTGTGGGCTTATGGATTGACGGTGGGCTCCATGCTTGTTTTTGCGCTCGCCTCGGTTCTGCACAAGCGACGGCGCACCCGGCACATGCCCGTGCACCAAAGCCTTTGCATCCATACCCTGACCGGTTCGGTGCTGTTCGGGCTGTGCGCTATGATGCAAGGGAACCTCGCCCCGCCGTTGACGCCCGCTTTCGGCGTGGGGATGGTCTGGCTGGTTCTGTTCGCGACCTTTGCCGCCTATTCGGTCTACTACACGAGCTTGCGTCTCTTCCCGGTGGCCCAGGTCAGCGCTGCGATCTATCTCAGTCCGCCTGTCACCATGCTGTGGGCCTGGGCGCTGTTTTCCGAGCCGCTGACCCCGGCTGTCTTGGTGGGGCTGACGGTGACGCTGGTCGGCGTTTGGATGACCTCGCGCGGCTGAGCCCTCGAGAATCTTTGATGGGGAACTGCGTGTTTCCACAGGCTGAAGCGGGGCAGCGGCAGTGAAGCCTTCTCAACCCCATCGTGCAGACGGCGAAGATACGGAGTTTCGCACCACGAGATCGGGCCTGAGGAATATCTCGGTCTCGGCCGGGCTGCGGTCGGAGAGAAGCTCCAAGAGAAGCGCCATGGCGTGTTTGCCGATCAGCGTGCGCGGCTGGCGGATCGTCGTCAAAGCCGGCGTCATGAATGTCGCCTGCGGCACGTCGTCGAAGCCTGTGACCGAGAAATCGCGCGGTATGTCATAGCCGCGTGCCTTCAGCCCTATCATCACCCCGAGTGCCGTCTGATCGTTGACGCACATGAATGCCGTCGGCAGCGTGTCGCGCACGAAGAGCCGCTCGACGGCAGCCCTGCCGCTCTCGAGCGTGCCATCGCCCTCCTGGACCAGCCGAAGTTCCGCCGGCACCCCCGCCGCATCGAGGCCCGCATCATAGCCGGCGCGGCGCCGCTTATAGGCAAGGCGGGTCCGCGAATCGCCGATGAAAGCGATCTTGCGATGACCTTCGGCGATGAGGAGGTCGACCACCTTGCGGGCGCCCTCGACATCGTCGACACCCACATAGGGTATGCCGCCGTTGAAGACGGGCTCGAATATGCCGACGCTCGGCGGCAGCCGCGCCGCTATCGTCTCGTGGCCGAAGGGCAGGATGCCGGTAAAGAGGATCAGACCCGCCGCCTGGTTGGAGTTGAGAAACTTCAGATATTCGACCGCGCGCTGGGCGTCGTTCTGGGTATGGCCGATCAGCACGCCGTATCCGTGCGACCGTGCCTCGTTTTCGAGGCCGACCAGGATGCTCGAAAAGTTCGGATCGCCGATATCCGGGGCGACGACCAGGATCATGTTCGAGCGGCCGAGGCGCAGGCTGCGAGCCATGGCATTGGTCGTATAACCGGTGATCGCGATCGCCTGGTTGACCTTCAGCCGCGTGGATTTAGCGACCTTCTCCGGGTTGTGGATTGCCCGCGATACCGTCGCGATCGAAACTTCAGCGATCCTGGCGACGTCTTCGATGGTTGCGGGCGTGGAATCCGACACTGCGCTCTGCCTTGCGTCTCCCTACTGCGTGTTTCCCTAAATCCCGATTTAGAGATAAAAACAAGCAGCTAATCAATCTGCTACGGCGGACTTTGCGTGTCTGACAAGAACGCGCGGCGCTGTACACGGCGGGACACTACACACACCGCGGGCAACGTCAAAGGCGGTCCGGCAAATTCCTGTGCATGCCGTTATGTAAACCTTTACATCGGGAGTGTAAAGGTTTACATAACGTCCATGGGCGGTCGGGAGCCGCAATGGGGGAAATCGATGAATCCGGAGACGGTAGACGCCGCGCGCGTCGTGCTGGAGGCGCGGCGGATCAGCAAGTCATTCAGCGGCGTGCAGGTGCTCTTCAGTGTCAATTTCGAGCTTCGCGCCGGCGAGATCCATGCCCTGATGGGCGAGAACGGCGCCGGCAAGTCGACCCTCGTCAAGATTCTTTCAGGGTTCGAGCAGCCCTCCTCGGGCGAGGTCCTGCTCGATGGCCAGCCGGTAACGCTTCCCGCAAACGGCGCGGCCGAAGCGCTGGGCATCGTCATCATCCACCAGGAATTCAATCTCGCCGAACATCTGACTGTTGCCGAAAGCCTGTTTCTCGGTCGCGAGGTGACGCGTTTCGGCGTGCTCGACCGCAAATATATGCGCGCGGAGGCGCGCCGGGTTCTCGATCTGCTCGGCTGTCACGTAGACGCGAACGCGCTGATCGGCAGTCTTTCAATCGCCGAAAAACAGATGGTCGAGATCGCCAAGGCCATCAGCCGCGACGCGCGGATCGTCTTCATGGACGAACCGACGGCCGTTCTCTCCCGCGAGGAGACCAACTTCCTTTTCCGGCAGGTGCGCAAGCTGCGCGACAGGGGCACGAGCTTCGTCTTCGTGTCGCACAAGCTCGACGAGGTCATCGAACTGACCGACCGGGTGACGGTGCTGCGCGACGGGCAGTGGGTAAAGACCGCCGCGACATCGATGCTCGACGGCGAGTCGATTGCGCAGCTCATGGTCGGCCGCGAAATGTCGAGTCTCTATCCCGCCAAGAATGAGCCGAACGTCGACGAAGAGGTCGTGCTGCGAGTCGACGCCGTCTCGACCGACTATGTGAAGGACGCCAGCTTCGAGGTGCGCAAAGGCGAAATACTGGGCTTTTCGGGCATGATCGGCTCCGGCCGCACCGAACTCATGGAAGCGGTCGCCGGCCTCAGGCCCCGCCTGTCGGGCGAGGTCACGATCCGTGGAGAGACCGCGCCTTCAGGCGACGTGCACGCGGCCAACCGGCGCGGTCTTGCCTACATGACCAAGGACCGCAAGGCGAAAGGCCTGTTGCTCAACTCCGGCATGACGACGAACCTGACCTTGCAGTCGCTCGGCCGGCATGCCCGCATCGGCTATCTCAGCCCGGCAAGCGAGGCGGCTGCGCTCGAAAGGGCCCGCCGCCGCTTCGACATCCGCGTGCGCGACGGCAATGTCGTCGCCAGGCGCATGTCCGGCGGCAACCAGCAGAAGCTGCTGCTCGCCAAGGTGATGGAAACGGAACCGGACATCATCATCATCGACGAGCCGACACGCGGCATCGACGTCGGCACCAAGCAGCAGATCTATCATTTCATCTCGGCGCTCGCGCGCGACGGCCGCTCGATCATCGTCGTCTCTTCCGAAATGCCCGAGGTCATCGGGCTTTGCACCAGGGTCGCGGTGATGCGCGAGGGACGCATCGTCGGCATGCTCGAGGGAGACGAGATCTCCGAGCAGGAGATCATGCGCTACGCAGCCGGACTGAAGAAAATGGCTGCCGCCTGACCGCTTGGACGCGCGGCGAAGGCAGGCACAGGAAAAGGAATTCCCCCGGCTCGGGGGCGGGAGAGGTTGATCTGGACATGAGCGTGAACGAGGAAAGCATCCAAAGCACAACGCACCGCCGGACGTGGCGGGACGTCGATCTCAGGGCGGTGGCGCCGTTTGCCGCCCTTGCACTGCTGTTGATCGTCGGTGCCATGGTCAACCCCAACTTCATCAGTCTCAACAACCTCGCCAACGTTGCCACCCGCAGCGCCTTCATCGCCATCATCGCTGTTGGCGCCACCTTCGTCATTTCCGCGGGCGACCTCGACCTTTCCGTCGGCTCGATGGTCGCCTTCGTGGCGAGCCTGATGATCCTGTTCATGAATTCCGGCGTGATTGCCGATCCGGCACTGATGCTCACGGCCGCGGTTCTCTTTGCGGTCGTCGCCGGTAGCGCCTGCGGGCTCGCCAACGGGCTGATCACCACGGTCGGCAGGATCGAGCCCTTCATCGCGACGCTCGGCACGATGGGCATCTATCGCGGCCTTACCACCTGGCTTTCGCAAGGCGGCGCGATCACCCTGCGCGAGCCGGAAATACAGGAGCTCTATCGCCCGGCCTATTTCGGCAGCATCTTCGGCATGCCGGTGCCGATCGCGATCATCCTCGCGGTCACTGCCGTCGCCGCCTTCATCCTTTATCGCACACGTTACGGCCGGCACGTGGTCGCGGTTGGCTCCAACAGCGACGTGGCTCGCTATTCCGGCATCGCCGTCAATCGCGTGCGCACCATCGCCTTCGTCATCCAGGGTCTCTGCGTCGCCGTCGCCGTGCTGCTCTACGTGCCGCGCCTCGGCTCCACCTCGGCCACGACCGGCATCCTCTGGGAACTGCAGGCCATCACCGCCGTCGTCGTCGGCGGAACGGCGCTCAAGGGCGGCGCCGGCCGCGTCTGGGGCACGATTTGCGGTGCCTTCATTCTCGAATTGGTCGGAAACATCATGCTCCTGTCGAACTTCATCAGCGAATACCTGATCGGCGCGATGCAGGGTGCGATCATCATCATCGCGATGCTCGTCCAGCGCTCGCTGGTACGCAAATCGTGACCAAGCCGGATCGAGCGCGATCCGGCCACATCAACCAAGACCTAGAATCATTGGGAGGAAGAAGCATGCGAAAGGGATTAATGGGCATTGCCGCCGTCACGATGATGGCACTGACGGGTGCAGCCCATGCACAAGACAAGAACGTCACGATCGGCGTGTCGATCCCGGCGGCCGACCATGGCTGGACCGCCGGCGTCGTGTTCCACGCCGAGCGCGTTGCCAAGCTGCTCATGGAGCAGCATCCGGGCCTCAACGTCATCGTCAAGACCTCGCCGGATCCGGCAAGCCAGGCCAACGCCGTGCAGGACCTCGAAACCCAGGGGATCGACGCCCTCGTGATCCTGCCGACCGACCCCGATCCGCTGGTCAATGCGATCAAGGAAATCAAGGGCAAGGGCACCTTCGTGGCGCTGGTGGACCGCGCGCCCTCGACCAACGACAACAGCGTGCGTGACCTCTATGTCGCCGGCAACAACCCGGCCCTCGGCCAGGTCGCCGGCGAATACATCAAGGCCACGACGCCGGAAGCCAAGGTGGTCGTCATTCGCGGCCTGCCGATCCCGATCGACCAGCAGCGTCAGGACGGCTTCGACAAGGGCATCGACGGCTCCAAGGTCGAAATCCTGGACCGCCAGTACGGCAACTGGAATCGCGACGACGCCTTCAAGGTCATGCAGGACTACCTGACCAAGTATCCGCAGATTGACGTCGTTTGGTGCCAGGATGACGACATGGCCGTCGGGGTGCTGCAGGCGATCGACCAGGCCAAGCGCACCGACATCCAGTATGTGGTCGCCGGAGCCGGTTCGAAGGACATGATCAAGCGGGTCATGGATGGCGACAAGATGATCCCGGTCGACGTGCTCTACCCGCCGGCGATGGTCGGCACGGCACTCGAAATGACCGTTGCCAACTTCTACGGCCAGGTCCCGGTTCGCGGCACCTACACGATCGACGCGACGCTGGTGACCAAGGAAAACGCCAAGGACTTCTATTTCCCCGATTCGCCGTTCTGATCGGACGTCGGAGCTAATCAAGACACGGCCTGCCTGAGGCTTTCTCCTCGGGCGGGTCTTTTTCTTTCGCGTTTATGCAACGGGCTACCCCCTCCGCCCTGCCGGGCAGAGGGGTGACCGTGGGCGCCTTCGCGGCCGCCTGTAATCAGCCTCACCCCGCCGGAAACGCCGCCACCACCTTCAACCCTCGACCGGCGTCACCCTCGTCCAGCCGCATGGTCCCGCCGTAAAGCCCGACGATTTCCTCGACGATCGGGAGGCCCAGTCCGGTACCGGGCGCTTCCTCGCCGCCGCGCCGGAAACGCTTGAGCGCCGCCTCGCGCAGCTCTGCCGGAATGCCCGGCCCATTGTCCTCCACTTCCAGCAGGACCGCGTGGTCCCCGCTCCCGACGCGCACGGTCACCTCCGCCCCGCGGCCGGCATAAAGCAACGCATTGCCGATCAGGTTCTTCAGGAGTTCGCCGACAAGCAGGGGCTCGGCGCGGATCCAATGCTCGCCCTCGCCGGCAAAGCCGAGATCGATGCCGGCTTCGCCCGCCGCCGGTACGTGGTCCGCCGTGACGGCGCGGGCAAGCCCGACGAGTTCGACCCGCTCCAATCCCCGCGCCTCGTCTCGGCCCGCGGCATCGATTTTGGCCATCAGCAGCAGCTGCGCGAGAATGCGCTCGGCATTGGCGACGGCCTCGTCCGCCTTCATCGCCGCCGCCCGGGTTTCCTCGATCGTCGTCGCCCGCTGCGCAAGCGCAAGCTGCGTGCGGATGATAGCAAGGGGGGTTCTGAGCTGATGGCTGGCATTGCCGGTGAAGTGCCGCAGGGCATCGAGGGCCGATTGCAGGCGGACCATGAAAGAGTTCACGGTATCGACGAGCCCCTGGACTTCGTTCGGCACCTGCTCTCGGATCGGATGCAGATCGTCGGGGCTGCGCTCGGCGATCGCATCGCCAAGCCGATAGAGCGGCCTCAGGGAAAAGGTGACGGCGACCCAGACGATCATCGCCGCCCCGGCGATCATCAGCCCGAGGCGCAGGGCCGAGCGGATGATGATGGTCTGCGCGAGCTGGCGCCGGGCGATCGTCGTCTCCGCGACGGTGACGACGAAGGGAACGGAATTGACCCCGGTCGAGGCGGAGCGTCTGAGTGCCGCCACGCGGATAGGTTCGCCGCGAAAGAGGGCATCTGCGAAGCTCGCCGATTGACCGGTGCTTTCGGAAAGCGAAGGCAGGGTCTGATAGCCGGTGATGAACTCGCCGGGCGGGCCGTCCACCCGGTAAAAGACCCGATCCTGCGCCGCCGATGTCAGCATCTCGAGCGCAACATAGGGGATGTCGACCTGCAACGAGCCGTCTTCGGCGACGACCACGCGCTCGGCGATCGCCAGCGCCGATCCGGCAAGCACCCGGTCCGAGACGGCATTTGCGGTCTTGACGGCTTCCCGGTAGGTATCCGCCAGCGCGACGACGCCGATTACGGCTGTCGAGATCAGCAGCCAGCCGAGCAGCCTGCGCCGCAGCGAATAGACGACCTTTCCGGGGGCGGCTGTCATTCGGGACCGGCCGTCTTGTCGAGATAATAGCCGATGCCGCGGGCGGTCCGTACGGTCAGCCCGAAGGGCGCCAGCCGCTTGCGCAGCCGGCTCACATATTGCTCGATCGCATTCGGGCTCAGATCGTCGTCCAGGCCCGTCAGCGATTGCACGATGGCGTCCTTGGCGACGACCTTACCGGCGCGCATGAACAGAAGCTCGAGAAGACCGAGCTCGCGCGCCGGAATTTCGATCGGCATGCCTGCCGAGGAGAAACTGCGCGAGGTGAGATCGAGCGAGACATTGCCATAGCTGACGACGGAGGCCCGCAACCCCGCTTGCCGGCGCAGGAGGACGCGCACGCGCGCCTCGAACTCGCCGATATCGAAAGGCTTGATCAGGTAATCGTCGGCGCCGAGGTCGAGTCCCTTGATCCTCTCCTCCGGCGTACCGCGCGCCGTCAGGATGAGAACCGCCGCGCGATTCTGCCGTGCCCGCATGGCACGCAGCACGTCCAGTCCATCCATCTCCGGCAGGTTCAAATCGAGGATCACCAGATCGAAGCTCTCGGCCGCAGCAACCGCATGCGCGGATGCGCCGTCGCTCACGACGTCGACGGCATAGCCGCTGCCCCGCAGAAGCGTCGAAAGGCCCTCCGCCAGGGCCCGATTGTCCTCAACCAGCAAGATACGCAATATCGCCTCTCCCCGGGATCACTCTATCGCTCGCGAGCTTGCTTGTGAACGGCAGCGCTCTCAGGCATTGTGAATTCATGCGGTTCTTGATTTCTCTCGCTTTTTTGATCCTGTCGGCCGCGGTCGCCAAGGCCGCGCCGACGTTCTTCCCGGCTCTCTCCGGTGACGGCGCCGCACCGGTCCTGACCGTCTATTCCTCGCTCGACGAACCCCTGGCGAGACCGATGATTAACGGCTTCCAGAAGGCAAATCCCGATGTCGCGGTCCGCTACGAGGACATGCTGACCGGCGAGATCTACGACAGGATCGTCAAGGAGACCGATGCCGGCGAGAAGACCGCCGATTTCGCCTTTTCCTCCGCCATGGACCTGCAGGTCAAGCTCAGCAATGACGGTTATGCGCAACGCAGCGACCTGCCTATGAGCGGACGCTGGCCTGCCTGGGCAAACTGGCGCAACACGGCTTACGCTCTCACCTTCGAGCCGGCCGTCTTCGTCTACCACAAGCCGAGCTTTCGGCACGAGCAGCCGCCGGCGACGCGCGCCGAATTCGTCGATTACCTCAAGCGGAAAGGAAACGCCGTCTTCGGCCGCATCGGCACCTACGACATCGAACGCTCCGGCGTCGGCTTCCTCTTCATGTCGCGCGACCAGGAGCAGTTCGGCGACATCTGGACGGTGATCCGCACCATGGGGTCGGCCGGAGTGAAGCTCTATTCGACCAGTCAGGCGATCCTGGAGAGGATTTCGGACGGGCGCTTCGTGCTCGGCTACAACATCCTCGGCTCCTATGCGGCCGACTGGGCATCGCGGCATCCCGATGTCGGCATCGTGCTGCCGAAGGACTATACGGTCGTCATGTCGCGCATCGGGCTGGTGCCGCAGGCCGCAGCCGCCCCCGAACTTGGCCGCCGCTATCTCGAATTCTTCATGTCGAAGGAGGGCCAGACGATCATGGCGCGGGAGCTGCAGATCCCGGCGGTCAGCCCCGAAGTCGCCGGCGAGAACACCGCGAACACCATGCGGGAAATGCTCGGAGGTCAGTTGAAACCCGTACCGGTCAGTCCCGGGCTGATGGTCTATCTCGACCAGGTCAAGCGGGCGCGGCTGATTGCCCGCTGGAACGAGATGCTGCGCCTGCAGTGAATAATAAGCAGGCAAACAAGTCATTTACGCGAAACGGACTTGATGTCAGGTTAATGTCAGCTTTCTATGTTGCTTAAGGTCGCCGGCGAACCGTGGAGGCGGACCGCCGGCAGCGTATCGGGAGGATTCACCAGTCCGGTCTAAGGTCGCCGTCGATGTCGACCAGCCGCTTCTCCCCTTCGCGAACGATAATCAATGTGCGCGTGACGAAGCGCGCCTCACGGAGGACCGACCTTGAAACACTTCTTCCTCGCATCCATTCTCGCCGGCGCAATTGCTCTGCCGGCCTATGCCGCCGACTACACGATCATCGCGCCGGCCAATCCCGGCGGCGGCTGGGACCAGACCGCCCGTTCGATGCAGACCGTCCTGCAGCAGGAGGGCATTTCCGGCAACGTGCAGGTCCAGAACGTTCCGGGCGCCGGCGGCACGATCGGCCTTGCCCAGTTCGCAAGCCAGCAGAAGGGCAACCCGAACGCGCTCCTCGTCGGCGGTTACGTCATGGTTGGCGCCATCCTCACCAACAACTCGCCGGTCACCCTCAAGGACGTGACGCCGATCGCGCGGCTTACGGGCGAATACGAAGCGATCGTCGTTCCCGCCGCCTCCGAGATCCAGACGATGAAAGATCTCGTCGAGGCGCTGAAGAAGGATCCGGGCGCGGTTTCCTGGGCAGGCGGCTCGGCCGGCGGTACCGACCATATCGCGGTAGGCCTGATTGCCAAGGCCGCTGGTGTCGATCCGACCAAGATCAACTACATCGCCTATTCCGGCGGCGGCGAGGCGCTTGCCGCGATCCTCGGCAGCCAGGTAACCGCCGGCATTTCCGGTTACGGTGAATTCGAGTCCCAGGTGAAGGCCGGAACGCTCCGTCTGCTCGCCGTCTCCAGCGCCGAACGCCTCGAGGGTATCGACGCGCCGACGCTGAAGGAATCCGGCGTCGACGTCGTGGTCGAAAACTGGCGCATGGTCGCCGCTGCCCCGGGCCTCACGGAAGAACAGAAGGCGGCAGTCTCCGCCGACATCGAGAAGCTTGCCAAATCCGCAGGCTGGCAGGAAGTACTGAAGACCAAAGGCTGGCAGGACACCTATCTCGCTGGCGCCGCCTTCGACGAGCAGCTCGCCAAGGACATTTCCGCCACGGAAACCGTCCTGAAGGACATCGGGCTGGTCAAATGAACAAGGGGAACAACCCTTCCGTCGAAACGCGCCGCCCCGACCGGGCGGCGCTGGTCATCGCCGCCGTTCTGGCAGCAATCGCCGGTGTGATCTTCTGGGACGTGTCTCGCCTGAGCGGCCTTGCCGGCTACTCGCAAGTCGGGCCGATGACCGTGCCCTACGCGATCGCCTGCTGTCTCATCGCGCTTGCGGTCTGGACGGCGGTCGAAGCCTGGCGGGGCGACTTTCCCGAACGCGAGCACCAGCAGGCGGGTCCGGTTGTCTGGATCGTCGCCGGACTTGCAGCGCAGATGCTGCTCTTGAACACGCTCGGCTTCTCGATCGCGACCGGCATTCTCTTCGCCCTCACGGCCCGCGGCTTCGGCAAACGCAAATTGTGGCTGACCGTGCCGGTCGGCGTCGTGTTCAGTTTCATCGTCTGGGCTGTCTTCGCCAAGCTGCTGCAATTGTCGCTGCCCGCAGGACCGCTGGAACGCCTGTTCTTCTAGAGCGGGATCAGGAAAAGTGTGTGCGGTCTTTCGCCCGCATCCCGCTCTTAACCTATCAGATCGATCACGTTCATGATTTCAGGTTCGATCCTGGAATCACCGTGATCTAAAGAAGGCCGACGACCATGGGTACTTTCGATTTCCTGCTGCAGGGGCTGCTGGTCGCTGCCCAACCGATGAACCTTCTCTACGCACTCATCGGCGTAACGCTCGGCACCGCCGTCGGCGTGCTGCCCGGCATCGGTCCCGCATTGACCGTCGCACTGCTCCTGCCGGTCACCTATCAGCTCGATCCGGCCGGGTCGCTCATCATGTTCGCCGGCATATATTATGGCGGCATGTATGGGGGTTCGACGACATCGATCCTGCTCAACACGCCCGGCGAAAGCGCCTCGATCGTCACCGCCCTCGAGGGCAACAAGATGGCGCGTGCCGGCCGTGGCGGTCCGGCGCTTGCCACGGCAGCCATCGGCTCCTTCGTCGCCGGCCTCATCGCCACGCTCGGATTGGCCTTCATTGCGCCCTATATCGTCAAGCTGGCGCTCGTCTTCGGCCCGCGCGAATATTTCGCGCTGATGGTGCTCGCCTTCGTCACCGTCTCCTCCGCCTTCGGCGACTCGACGCTGCGGGGGCTCACCTCGCTCTTCGTCGGCCTGACCCTTGCCTGCATCGGCATCGACCAGCTGACCGGCCAGGCGCGCCTTTCTTTCGGCGTGCCCGACCTCCTCGACGGCATCGAGGTGACGACTCTCGCCGTCGCCATGTTCGCGATCGGCGAGACGCTGTTCATCGCCGCGCAAGGCGACCGCGGCCCGGACAAGGTGGAAGCGGTCAAGGGCTCGGTCTGGATGAGCGCCACGGATTGGGCGCGCTCCTGGAAGCCGTGGCTGCGCGGCACCTTCATCGGCTTTCCCATCGGCGCCATGCCGGCCGGGGGCGCCGAGATCGGCACTTTCCTCTCCTATGCGGCGGAGAAGCGCCTGACCAAACATCCGGAGGAATTCGGCAACGGCGCCATCGAAGGCGTGGCTGGCCCGGAAGCCGCCAACAACGCATCCGCTGCAGGCACGCTGGTGCCGCTCCTCACGCTCGGCCTGCCGACCACGGCGACCGCCGCGATCATGCTCGCCGGCTTCCAGCAATACGGGCTGCAGCCGGGGCCGCTGCTCTTCGCCACCAATCCGCAGCTCGTCTGGGGTCTGATCGCCAGCCTCCTCATCGCCAATTTCATGCTGCTTGTCCTCAACCTGCCGCTGATCGGCCTCTGGGTGAGGCTGTTGACGATCCCGAAGCCGTGGCTCTATGCGGGCATCCTGCTCTTCGCAACGCTCGGCACCATCGGCGCCAATCCCTCGGTCTTCGAACTCGGCATGCTGCTGGCCTTCGGCCTGCTGGGCTACGTCATGCGCGTCTTCGGCTATCCGATCGCGCCGGTGGTCGTCGGCCTGATCCTCGGGCCGCTCGCCGAACAGCAGCTCCGCAGGGCGCTCTCGATCAGCCAGGGCGACATCACCGTGCTCTTCACGTCGCCGATCGCGGCCGTGCTCCTGGTGATCGCCGCGCTCGCGCTGGTCGTGCCGCTGATCCTCAGGGCTCGCGGCCGCGGCGAAGTGCTCGCACAACTCGCCGCCAGTGAAGACTGAGCGGCTTCCGACGATCTGGCAGGCCCGATCCGGCTGCCGCCCCTATTGCTGGAAGCGTGCGGGCCTGCTTTCGCTGCATGGCTGGGCTGAGGTTTTGTGCATTGCAAAACAACCCCGCCGGACCCATCTTTTGCTCATCGAATAGAAAACGAAAGCGAGCAAGAGATGACCAGCAAGAACCGCATGGGCTTCATCGGCCGCGCCTTCGCCGTACTCGGCGCCGCAACCGCTGCTGCCGCCGCCGTCGAAGGCCATCGCCGCCCCAAAGCACAGGATCTCCGCACCCTCGGCATCGATCCCGCAGCCTTCCCGGGCAATCGCCGGGGCTGACCTGCCCGGCGTCCAGGCCCCAGCCTGAAACAGGATCGCGTCG